>NZ_JBSHBN010000135.1:0-25840 GCF_053612025.1 Kitasatospora sp. NPDC054768 | reverse complement strand
GCGGAGGGGGCCGACGCAATTCCGTCCGCGGCGCGGCGGGCCCGGGTCAGCTGCAGAGGGCGGCGTCGACCGCGTCGGCCACGCGCTGCTTGACGTCGGGTGACGGGGTGGTGGTCACCGCGACGTCGGCGGCGCGACCGTCCTCGGTGGCGCCGCCGCGGGTGACGTAGCCCGGGATGGAGCCGCCGTGGCCCCAGTACAGGCCGCCGCAGGACAGCGGGCGGCCGACGATGCCCAGCCCGTACCGGGCGCCCGGGCCCATGTACTCGGCGGGGACGGTGGTGCGCATCTGGGCGAGCTGCGCCGGGGGCAGCAGTTCGCCGCCGAGGAGGGCGAGGTAGAAGCGGTTGAGGTCGGTGTTGGTGGAGACCAGCGCTCCGGCGGTCCAGGCCCAGGAGGGGTCCTCCTCGGTGACGTCCAGCGGGGCGCTGCCGGGCTGTTCGGTGAGGTAGCCGTGCGGGTGGCCTTCGTGGACGGACATGTCGCCCTGGACCGGGAAGTAGGTGTGGCGCAGGCCGATGCGGTCGATCACGCGCCGGGTGATCTCCTCGCCGGCGGGTCGGCCGGTGACCTTCTGGATGATCAGGCCGGCCACGACGTACCCGGTGTTGCTGTACTTCCAGCCGGTGCCGGGGGCGAAGTCGGGGGCCTGGCCGAGCGCGAGGTCGAGCAGCTCGCGCGGCTCGTAGTACCGGGTGGCCTCCTGGTCTCCCAGCAGCGCGGTGTACTCGGGCAGGCCGCTGGTGTGCTGGAGGATCTGACGGACGGTGATGATCCGTCCGTCGGCGGGGGCGCGGCCGGCCGTGCCGCGGACGACCCCGGGCAGGTAGGTGTCGAGGGGGGCGTCCAGGTCGACCTTGCCCTCGGCCACGAGCTGCAGGACGACGGTGGCGGTGAACGACTTGGTGTTGCTGCCCACCCGGATCTGGCCGTCGACGGGCACCCGCGCTCCGGTCGTGAGGTCGCCGACCCCTGCGGTGTGGTTCCGGGTCCGGCCGTCGCGGTCGCAGACGGCGGCCAGTGCGCCCGGCACGCCGTCCTGGGCGACGAGCGCGTCGAGGCGCTGCTGGACGGGGTTCGGGCGGACCGGCGCGGCGTGGGCGGACGCCGGGAGGGCGGCCGTGCCGAGTGCGACGGCGATGGCGACGGCCGTGGCAACGGCTGACGCGCCGAGGCCGGGCGGGCGGGTGCGGGTACGGCTGCGGGTACGGGTACGGGTACGGCTGCGGGTGCGGTGCTGGGCGGGCGGGTTCACGAGGCCTCTCCTCTCGCGGCCGCGGCCGCCGCCGGAACTCCCGGGTGCGGTCCGGGCGGCGCGGCGACCGTGGTCCCGTCCAGGGCATCACGCGGAGCCCGGGGCGGTCGTCGGTGCGCAGGAGGAGAGGCGGCCGGGAGCCTGCTTCCGACGGCGTATCACCATCCCTGAGGGAACCCCGAGGAGGCTTCCGGTGACACCCGCCCGCCCGGCGTCGGCGTCAGCAGCCGATGGAGCGCATGGTGACGCTGGTGAAGTGGGTGCCCGAGGGGGCGTAGAGGGTGATGGCGCGGGACTTGCCCTTGCCGCCGGCCCAGTCGCTGTCGACGCGGCCGCCGTTGGAGAGGTTGCCGCGCACGTACGGACAGCGGCCGTCCGCCTTGGTGTCGTGCACCGTGCCGACGACCTTGGTGTTGTAGTTGCACCACTTGCCGTTCGCGTAGCCCTCGCCGGAGCTGATGCTCCAGTTCTGGGTGCACGAGTCGGCGGGCGGCGCGGCGTGGGCGCCGCTGGCCGGGAGGAGCAGGGCGGCGAGGGTCAGAGCGGCGACGGCGGCTCCGGGGACGGCGAGACGGCGCTTGGACATGGCGGTACCTCCACACGGGTGCACGGTGGACATCCGGGCCGGGGCGTCGGGCGGCGCGCGGCGTACGACACGCGCGGCACGTCCGGCCGCCCGCCCGGCGGTCCGTCGAGCGTGACGTAGTCGAACAACCCTCGTCAACCCGGGAGTTGGGGGGTGGAGGCGGCATGGTGCCCCTGGGGTACCAGGGCGGCCCGGGCGACCCAAGGGGTACGTCCCGCACCATGGGGGTGGGGTCGCCGGCCCGGATCGGTGTACGAACCCAGTGCGGAGGTTCGGCCGCGGCGGGGGCGGGGAACGGCCTCCTCCCCCGCCCTCACGCCCGGTCCTCCCGCTGCGCGCGGTGGGCGGCGACGCGGACGCGGGTGGCGCAGCGCGGGGTGCAGTAGCGCTGCGGGGTGCGGCGGCCGGTGTCGATGAAGAAGCGTTCGCAGCCCGGGGCGGCGCAGCGGCCCCAGGCGCAGCCGCCGCGTTCGCCGAGCCACAGGCCGAGGGCGAGGGCGGCGGTGGAGAGCAGCCAGTGGGTGAGGCCGGCGGCGGCGGGGGCGCGGGTGTGCGGCGCCGTCCTCGTCCGCCCGGACGGCCACATCGCCTGGCGGGCGCGGCAGGCTCCCGCCGAGGACGGGCGGCTGCTCGCCGTCCTGCGACGGGCGCCGTCCGCGCCGGACAACGGAACCTCCGAATGGCGATCTTCTGATGGACCGTCATAACAATTCGGCCGCACTGGGAAACAGCACGCCGCCTCCCCGCCGTCCTGCCCATTCCGTTCCGGCTCCGACCCCGACCCCGGACCGCTGTACGGAGTGAAGTACGCCTGAAGGACGGTGAATTCGGGCTCGACCAGCCCCGGGGAGGATGCCAAGCAGCACCTCCGGTGGATGCTGCGGCCGGAGGCCCACCGACAGAATCGGTGCGAGGGGGCGGCGACGCGCGCCCGACAGGGGAGGGACGCAGGCATGACGCCACATCCGCGCACATCGAGGGCCGGTATCCGCTCGGCCGCCGCACTCCTGGCCGCCACCGCGCTGCTCGGCGCCGGCGCCACGACGGGCTTCGCCGCGCCCTCCGCCGGACTGCCGGTCGTGATCCAGCCCGCGGACGAGGAGGGGGAGTTCCTGCCGGAGGGCGCCGATTCCGCCGCGCTGCGCACCACGCTGCGGGGCATCGTCGACGCCGGCTCCTCGGCCGCCGTCGGCGAGGTCCGCCAGGACGGGCGGACCGTCTGGCGCGGGCGCGCCGGGGTGGCCGACCCGGTCACCGGCGCGGCGGTGCCCGCGCGCGCCCGGTTCAGGATCGGCAGCGTCACCAAGACCTTCGTCGCCACCGTCGTGCTCCAGCTCTCCGCCGAGCGGCGCCTCGGCCTGGACGACCCGGTCGACGCCCGCCTTCCCGGCGCGGTGCCGAACGGCGCGGCCATCACCGTCCGCCAACTGCTCGACCACACCAGCGGGTTGTACAACTACACCGAAGCGCCCGGCATGGATCCCCAGGACGAGGACCAGTACCGCAGCTGGCTGGCCGGACCGCGCTGGCACACCTACCGGCCGGCCGACCTGCTCGCGCTCGCCAACGGCCGTGCCCCGTACTTCCCACCGGGGCAGGGCTGGCACTACTCCAACACCAACTACCTGCTCGCCGGCCTGCTCATCGAGAAGGTCACCGGCCGCCCCTGGCAGCGGGAGGTCGAGCAGCGGATCATCCGGCCACTGGGACTGCACGACACCACCATGCCCGGCCTGTCGCCGCTGCTGCCCGGCCCCCACGCCCACGGCTACGTGAAGCTCTCGACCGGGCCGGTGGACGTCACCGAGCTCAACCCGTCCGTTCTGGGCGCCGCCGGGCAGGGCATCTCCAGCGCCGCCGACCTCAACCGGTTCATCGCCGCCCTCCTGGACGGCCGACTGCTGCGCCCCGCCGAACTCGCCGAGATGACCAGGACGACGGACGCCGGACCGGGACGCGGCTACGGGCTGGGGCTGGCCCGCTTCGACACCCCGTGCGGGGTGTTCTGGGGCCACAGCGGAGACCTCCCCGGCTACTCGACGATGGCCGCCGGCACGGCCGACGGCCGACGTCAACTCGCGCTCTCCCACAACCCGTTCGACCGCTCCGACCCGCGCGCCGCCAAGACCGCCGTCACGGCCTTCCTCACCACGGCCGCCTGCGGGACCGCCCCCGGGCAGTGATCAGCGGCCGGGCGCGGCAACCAGGGTGCGGCGGCCGGGGATCAACGCCCGGTGGTGACGACCATGCGGAAGCGGGCCCGGCCGCCGGCCATCCTGGCCACCGCGGCCGCGGTCTCCTCCAGAGGCACCTCCTCGATCCACGCCCGCACGCCGGTGCGGGCGGCGAAACGCAGGGTGTCCTCGGTGTCGACGGCCGTGCCCGAGGAGTGGCCGTAGACCCTCCGGTCCCCGGTGATCAGCTGCAGCGGGCTGATCGAGAGGGCGTCGGCGGAGACGCCGACGACGACGAGCTCGCCGCGCCGACCGAGCCCGTCGACGACGGCGGACATGGCGTCGGCGTTGGTGACCGTGGACAGGACCACCTTCGCGCCGCCGAGCGACCGCAGGGCCCCGGCGACGTCGCCGGCGGTGCTGTCGATGTAGTGCTCGGCGCCGAGCTCGTGCGCCAGCGGCTGCTTCTCCGCACCGCGGGCGATGGCCACCGTACGGAAACCCATCGCGCGGGCGAACTGCACCCCCAGATGGCCGAGCCCGCCCAGGCCCAGGACCGCGACCGTGTCCCCGGGTCCGGCGGCGGAGCGGCGCAGGGCGTTGAAGACGGTGATCCCGGCGCAGGCCAGCGGGGCCGCCTCGGCGGCGGTCAGCCCGTCGGGGATCGCGGCCAGGGCCATGGCCGGGACGACGACACTGTCGGCGTATCCGCCGGGGTAGGCCGCCCCGGGGACCTGCAGCTCGGGACAGTGGATTCCGTCACCCGAACGGCAGGCGTCACAACGGCCGCAGCTGCCGCCGTACCAGCCGACGGCGACCCGGTCACCGACCTTCCAGCCCTCCACCCCCTCGCCGAGGGCGTCGATGCGGCCCGCGATCTCATGACCGGGGGTGACTGGGAACGTCGTGCCCGGCAGGGCGCCACCGGCGATCAGGAGGTCGGAGTGGCAGACGCCGCACGCCTCGACGGCGACGCGCACCGCCCCGCGCCCCGGCTCGCGGACCGGCACCTCGGACAGTTGGGGCGCCGCCCCCGGGGCGGCGACCAGCACGGCGCGCTGCAGGCCGTCGGAGGAGGTGGACGAGGTGGCAGCCATGGTGGAGAACCCTTCCGTACGGAGTCGAAGGTCGAAGGCCGAAGGCCGGACGTCGGAGGCCGGAGGCCAAAGGCAGGCGGCGGGCGTCAGGCGTCACCCGCCCCGGCACTCCCACCAGCTTCGCCCCTCCGCCGCCGTTTGTCCGCGCACGCCCGCCGCGCCGACTCCCCGGCCCGGCGGGCGTCATCGGGCGAAAGGCCGCACCGTCGGTGCCCCGGCGGCGAGAATGTGGTCCGCGTCCCGCTGGGAACGGTCCCGACCCCGAGGAAGGCTTGTGATGACGCAGAGCGCACCCGACTTCGCCGAGCTGCTGAGGGGCGCCACGCGCTCCGCCGCGCACCTGGAGATGCGCGACACCTACTCGGTCGGCGAGGAGGTCGAGCCCTTCGACCGCTTCAGGAGGACCGGCGAGGTGGACAACGACCCGAACACATCGTTCTGGCCGACGTGGATCCCCCTGGTGGAGGATGCGGTCGCCCGGGGTGTCGTCCTGCGCCGCGCCCGGATCGTCTCGGAGCCGGTGACCGACTACATCAGGTACGAGCACGCCGTCACCCCCGTCAACCTCGCGGCCGGCGAACAGGTCCGGTGGCTTCCCCGGAGCCGGGCATCGACCATCGCCCTCCCGGGCAACGACTTCTGGCTGATCGACCGGCGGCTGGTGCTCTTCCACTGGTTCACGGGCGACGGCGACTGGGCGGGCCACGCCTTCACGGAGGACCGGGCCGCCGTGGACCTCTGCTCCGCGGCCTTCGAGGCCGTCTGGGCGGCGGGCATCCCCCACGAAAAGTTCACCGTCGAGTAGTCCACCGTCGAGTGGTTCACCATCGAGAGGTTCACCGTCCGCCGCCACGAGCACCGGACGCCTGCCGCGCCTCTCTCCGAGGCGCGGCAGGCGAGGTGCGCGGTTCTCAGTGCCGGTGGTGGTTGTCGGGTTGGGCGGGGTCGCCGGGGTGTTCCAGGCCTTCGACCAGGGTGAGGCGGTGGGCGCGTGCGTGGTCGAGCCAGCGGACGAAGGCGGCGCGGCGGGCGGCGGCGCGGAGGGTCGGGGCGGGGTCGGGGGGCTCCGGGGGCGTGGCCACAGTGAGCAGGGCGGCTTTCCAGGGGCCGGCGGTGACCCAGGTGCCGGGCGGGGCGGTGCGGAGGGCTTCGGCGAGGGCGGTCGGGAGGGTGTCCGGGTCGGCCTCCAGTTCGCCGTCGGGGAGGGCGAGGTGCCAGCGCTCCGCCGGTGGGCGGGTGGTCATGGTGCGGTAGTGGGCGATGTCGGCGGGTGAGGGTTCGACGTCGGCGGTGACGGCCGCGTAGACGGCGCGGACGGCCGGGTTGCCCTCGAAGGCGGCCGCCGTGATGGAGCCGAGTTCGACGGCGGCCTGCTGATCGAGGCGGGCGGGGCCGTCGGGGCCGTCGGGGACCACGGGCAGCCGGCGTTCGGCGGCGACCGCCTCGCACAGCGCCTCGGTCAGCAGGACCTGGGCGACCCATCGGGTGAGCTGGCGGTCCTCCGAACTGCCGGACTGCGGCAGGGCGGTGGCGCGCGGGCCGTTCCGCAGGGCGGCGAGGCGGTGGTCGAGTGCCGTCCGCGGGAGCGGGCGTCCGTCGAGCAGGCCGAGCGTGGTCATGCCTCCACCACCAGGGCGACGGTCGGGGCGTACTGGCAGCGGCCGAACCACATGACCTTGGCGAGGGCCCAGTACGCGCCCGGGTCGGTGGATTCGGGGACGGTGACGGGGAAGTCGACGGTCGTGGCGGTGCCGGCGGGGGCGGTGAAGCCGCGGACGGGGTCGGCGATGGCCTCCCAGGTGCCCCACGGGGAGACGAGCTGGAGTTCGCCGCGGATCTCGCCGCGCGTGCGGTTGGTGAGGACGAGGGACAGGGTGGCCCGGCCGCCGGGGGCCACGCGCAGGGTCGCGGTGGAGACCTCGACGTCCAGCCCGGTGTCGCGGCCGGTGGTGGCCTTGCTGCCCTGGGCGATCGTCCAGTCCTCGGGAGTGTCGCCGGGGACGGGGAGCAGGTCGGGCAGCTCGCCGACGGCGATGGTCACCACGTCCTCGATCAGCTGGCCGTCGTGCTCGATGCGGACGGCGGCGAAGTACAGCCCGGGCTCGGCTCCGGCCGGCGGGGTGACGGTGACCGGGAAGCGCAGGTGCCCGCCGGCCTCCAGTCGGTACGGGCGGCTGCCGAGGCCGGTCGTCCAGCCCTCGGGCGGCAGCACGACGGCCGTGCCCTCAACGGCGGCATCGCGGAGCTGGGAGGAGAGCACGACCGACAGCGTCACCGGCTCCCCCGCCGTTCGCAGCAGACCGGGCGAGGCGCCGACGGACACCGGCAGGTAGCCGAGCGGGGCCGGGCCCCGGTTGTGGAGCCAGTAGCGGGCGTGGACGGGCTGGGCGGGTTCCGCGGTGGGGCCGAGGTCCGTCGCGGCCGCGGGGGCGGTGACGGCCGGGGTCGCGAGCAGGGTGGCGATCTGCGAACCGGCGAGGTCGAGAGCGGAGTCACCGGAGGGAAGCGGTCGTTCCAGCAGGTCCGCGGCCCGGATCTCGCCCAGGCCGAGCGCGCCGCCGAGCCGCGCCGTGCGCCCGAGGCCGGTGGATTCGACGAGCCGGACGGTCAGTTCGCGCCCGAGTGGCGACGTCGAGCCGTGCGCGATCGGGTTGCCGGCCGGTTTGAGCGTCCCGAGCAGCACCTCGCGCTGCGGCTCGACCCGCAGCCAGGACAGGGTGGCGGGCAGCGGCCCGTCCTGCGCCGGGGTGATCCGGGCGTACAGCGGGTGGTTGAACTCCTGGCCCTGGGCGGGCAGTGTGCGGTCCCGCCAGTCGCCGTCCCCTCCCACCAGTGCGTAGCTGAACTCGTGCGTCCAGTGCTGGAGTTGGAAGGACGCGCCGTCGGGCAGGGTGCGCCGGGGCGGGTCGATCCAGACGCCCGAGGGCCAGCCGGTGCAGGAGCGCATCAGCGACAGGTGCAGGGCGCCGGTGGTGTCGACGGCGAAGCCGGGCAGACCGAAGCTCAGCAACGCGACGGTGTGGTCGGCCAGTTGCTCCTGGACCGAGGACGGGCAGACGGCGGTGATCCGGGCGTCGGCCAGGTCGTCGACCAGCGCCGCCACGTCGGAGACGACGAGCGCCGGCAGCGCCCGCAGGTCGCGCAGGTCGGCGTCCGGCCGCCAGACCTCGGCGAGCGGGGTCACGGCGGGCACCCACACCGCGCCGTGCGCCTTCAGGCCGGCGGCGTACTCCTCCCCCGCCAGCGAGATCAACTCCTTGGCCGCATCGTTGACGTCGGGCCCACCGACGACGATCCGGAAGTCCGGCAGGTTGGAGTCCACCTCCAGCCAGCCGTACCGCGCCCAGTCCGCCCCCGAGGTGGTGGCGGTGACCCCGACCCGGGCGAGCGCGACCACCAGCGGACGGGCGTCGGCGGCGTCGTCCAGCGCGGGGACGACGACCTCCGCCACCCCGAGGGCGCGCGAGCCGGCCGCCGCACCCAGTGCGTCGGTGAGGTCCACGCGCGCGGTGGCGCCGAGCCCGAACCAGGTGTTGGCGGGGTTGTCCAGGGTCCACGGCGCCTCCGCCGAGTCCACGTCCGGCATCGCGAAGCCGCGCCCGACGACCGCGCCCGCGACCTCGCTGACCGGCAGGCCGCCGGGGACGTCCACCGGGAAGCGCAGCCGCAGCAGCCGGTCGGCGCCGGAGTGGTCCACCACCCGGGTGCGGCAGTCCACCCGGTCGAGGCCGCGCCAGAGCGTGACGGTCTGCTCGTACCGGACGGAGTCGACCGTGCCCTCGATCACGAGGCGCTCGCCGAGCGGCCCGGTCTCCCGGCGGACGGACGCCTCGCCGTCGCCCGAACCGACGACCGGACCGCTGGGCACCAGGTGCCAGGGGCCCTCGCCGAAGTCGGGGTGCTGCGGGTACTCCTCGTACACCCGCAGCTCGTTGCCGATCCGGCCCTCCTGGATCAACTCCCTTCGGTTCGACAGGTCGTGGACCGAGGTGAGACCGCCGCCGCGCGCCGGGTCGGCGGTGACGCGGTACCGGTCGCCCTCGATCACGAAACCGTCGGCCGCCGTCCACGGCTGCTCCGCCTCGCCCTCCACCAGTCGCCAGGTGCGCCAGCCGAGCGCGGGCACCTCGGCGGCCAGGAAACGCAGCGTCCCCCGGTCGACGGCGCTCGGCACGGACTCGCCCCGGTCGTCGAGCACTCGCACCGACCGCATGCCGTCCGGCAGTTCGACCGTGACGACGTCGGTCCGGTCGAAGGAGAGCGTGTTGGTCACCACGATCGCCGAGCCCGCGCCCGCGGTGGGTCCCGCCCCCGCCGTGGGTCCCGCCCCCGCCGTGGAGATCCGCCCCGCGAGAGCGTCCAGAGCCGCGTCGCGCACGCCGGACGCCAGGTCGTACGCCTCCCGCCAGCCACCGAGCAGGTCCAGGTACACCTGGTCGGACTCGGAACCGGTGATCGCGTCGTGGTGGGCGCCGTAGGCGAGTTGGCGCCAGACCTTGTCGAGCGCGGCGGCCGGGTAGCGGCCGAGGCCGTGCACGGAGGCGAGCGTGGCGAGCTTCTCCGCGTCCACGGCCGCGACCTCGCCGGCTCGTTGGGCCTGCTTGGTGTCGATGTACGAGACGTCCTTGCCGGTGTACACCGGGTTCATGTCGCGGGTCTGCGGGCTGGGCCGCCTTCCGGTGGCGGCGAGTTCGGCGCGGACGGCGTCGAGGAAGTCGCGCGGGACGGCGCAGACGAACCGGGGCCAGAGGTACTTGGCGGCCCAGGAGCGGTGGATCTCGGTGACCCACTTGTTCGGCGGGGTGTAGTCCGTCCCGACCGGCAGCAGCAGGTTCTTCGTCGCCCCGACGGGCTTGAGCTTGCGGTACAGCTCGTAGACGGCCTGTTCGGCGGTGGCGAGGTCCGGAGAGGAGTCCATCCACCAGCCGGCCGAGTAGTGGTGCGGCATGTAGTGGGTGAGCACGCCGTCCCCGCTGGGGGCGATCCACTCGAACTCGCTCGGGAACTGCATCACCCGGGCGTCGTCCTTGGCCTCCCGGAAGTTCTTCTGGATCGGGCCCCACTGGTGGAAGGGGCCGCGCGCCCAGGCGCTGCCGGTGAGGCCGGCCGCGGCGAGGTGGCCGGGGAACTGCGGGTCGTGTCCGAACACGTCGAGCTGCCAGGCGGTCCGGGGGTCGCCGCCGAGGATGTCACGCTGGTAGCCGATGCCGTGGACGATGTTGCGGATGGTGGTCTCCGCGCCGGTGAGGTTGGTGTTCGGCTCGTTGTAGGTGCCGCCGACGAGTTCGATCTGGCCGCGTTCCAGCAGCAGCCGCAGGGTCTCGCGGCGCTCCGGGTGCTGGTCGAAGTACGGCTTCAGGTAGTCGACTTCGGCGAGCACGAACTTGTACACCGGGTCCCGCAGGGCGAGGTCCAGGTGCGCGTCGACGAGGGCGAAGCCGTTGCGCTCCCACAGCGGCCGGGTGGTGGCGTCGGCGGAGAGCAGTTCCCACGGGGAGGTGTAGGCGGCCTGGGTGTTCCACCAGACCGGGTCGTAGTGGAAGTGGGAGACCAGGAACATCGTCCAGCCGGGTTCGGCGACGTCCACGCTCGCCTCCGCGACGGCGTCCGAGGCCCGCACGGTGACGGGCAGCCGGTCGCCGGGCGAGGCCCCGCTGATCTCCAGCGGGACCTCGACCGACCCCGTGCCGGTCGCCTCGCCGCGGACGCCCGGGCCGCTGACCGTGATCCGGGCGGCCGGGCCCTCCAGCGTCACCCGCAGCACTTGGCGCGGGGCGTCCTCGGGGCCGACGAACAGATCGGTGCTCTCGACGGCGGTGATGATGACCGGCACGGGGGTGCTTCCTTTCCTCGGACAGGGCAGCGCGGGGCGGCGGGGCTACGCGCCCCAGGCCTCGAACTCGTAGATGCGGGCGGCCGGGTCGCCGGTCTGGGTCGGCGTGTTGACCACCAGCCGGACGTACCGGGCGGTGATGTTCACCGGGTGGGTGGTGGTGCCGGCCGTGTTCCCGGTGACGTCGGCGACGGTCGTCCAGGGGTCGTTCGCGCCGGACCGGACCTGGATGGCGAAGTCACGGGTGTTGTACGAGGCGCTCTCGCCGCCCGCCGCCGCGTGCTTGACCACGAACTTCGACAGTTGCTTCGCCGAACCGAGGTCCGCCTCCAGCCACTTGGCGGAGGTCAGCGCGCACCACTTGTCGCCGGTCCCGCCGCTGACGCTGCCGTTGACGGCCTTGGCCGGGCCCTCGTAGGCGTTGCACTGGCCGGAGGCGGTGGCCGGGCGGTTGAGCGCCAGGTTGACGGAGGTCGGCGGGGTGCCGTTCCAACGGACAGTCGTGGAGGCGGCAGTGGAGCGCCCGTAGGTGGTGGACACCGCCTCGACGTCCAGCGTGGTGGCGTTCTCGTTGCCGGCCCGGTCGAGCCGCCCGACGAAGTACGCGTCGTTGGGCGTAGCGCCGAGGAAGCTGCGGCTGCCGTCCGCGTTGCGCCGGTAGACCTCGTAGTGGTGCACGTTGCCGCCGGGCGCCGCCGTCCAGGACAGCCGCAGGGACTGGCTGGTACCGGCGGTCACGTCGCTCGCGCCGAGCACGGTGAGGCCGGCCGGGGCCGCCGGGGTCTCCACCGCACCGTCGTAAAGGGCGATCTGTCCGACCCGGAGGTCGTACGCCGGGTCGCTGCCCTCGACCCGCAGGGCGATCTGGGCGACGGTGCGGCCCGCGTACGGGGAGAGGTCGAGGGTGTGCCGTTCCCAGCCGCTGCCGGTGTTGGCGCCGACGTCGACCGTGGTGAAGCTGCTCGGCGAGTCCGTGAACGACACGGCGGCCTTGAGCTTCGTGGGCCCGGCGGCCGGGGTCTTGACCACCAGGTCCAGCCTGGTGTTCGCGGCGACCGGCAGCTTGGTCTGGTACAGCCGTACGGTGTTGGCGGCGTCGAGCTTTCCGCTCAACCGCAGCGAGGAGCCGCCCTGGTAGGCGTCGGTGAAGTCGACGGACGGGGTGAGCCTGCTGCCGGTCGACTCCACCATCCAGCGGTAGGTGGGCGGGACGTCCTGGAGCGAGAGGTTGTTCCAGCCACCGGTGGCGACCCGAGTACCGGCCGCGTTGTAGAAGTCACCCTGCCCCGTGTCGAAGTTGGTGACGAAGGGCTTGGCGGTGATCGGCGAGGACTCGGCCACGTAGCCGGCCAGGCCGGGCCAGCCCGCCGAGAGGTCGATCCGGGACGGGTCGTTGTTGGCACCGACCCAGTAGCGGGCGTCCTTGGCGTAGAAGTCGGCGCGGTCGGTGGCGGACTTCCAGGTCCACTCCGGGCGGTAGAGGCCGAGCGAGGTGGTGTGCGGCTGCCCGGACGGGAAGAGGGCGGACCAGTCCACGCCGGTGTTGTAGCCGTTGGCCTCGGTGTCGATGCCGGAGTAGAGGTCGTACTCGCTGCGGCCGAGCTGCCGGGCCAGCGCCCGGGAGGCGTTCAGGCCGCTGGCCGACCAGCCGAAGTTCAGGAACATCGAGTCCGAGGTCCGCTTGGAACCCTCTTGCAGGAAGGGAGAGTTGGCGGAGGTGAGGGCGTTCTGCCAGTTGACGGAGCCGGAGGTGGTCATCGCGTCGTACCACATGAACTCGGTGCCGCTCTGCGCCTTGGTGTACTGCATCAGGTTGCGCACTTCGCCCGCCAGCGCCGAATCGCCGCCGCCGGTCTCCTGGTTGATGAACCAGCCGTCGAAGCCGTAGTACTGCGCGGCCTGGACGAGCTTGTCGGCGACCGGGTAGCGGCCGCCGGACTTCTGGACGAAGTCGCGCACCCACTGGAGCTGGCCGCCGTACGCGCCGGGCGGGAAGAAGACCGTGCCGTACACCTTGACGCCGTTGCGGTGGGCGGCGTCGATCACTGTCGGGTTGGGGGCGAGGATCAGGCCCTCGCCGGCCGAACCGCCCCAGAACACCAGCTTGTCGACGTACTGCCAGTAGCCGAAGGCGTAGTAGTTGGGATCGGCGGAACCCTGCGAGGGGTTGTTGGAGGTGGGACCGAAGGAGACCAGGGAGGCGATCTTCCCCTCGCCGGCACGGGCGTTGGGGTTGGCCCGCAGTGCCGGGTCGCCGGTGCGCGGCTGGAGCGGGACGCGGGAGCGGTTGAAGCGGGCGTCCGGGTCGGTGGCCGGGTCCCAGGTCAGGATGCTGTTGGGGTACCAGTACGAGGCGAAGGGCTGGGTGCCCGAGCCGGCGGTGACGGCGGGCGCCGCTGCGGGTATCGGGTCGGCCCGGGCCGCGGGGACGGCGGTCAGCGCGGCCGTCGCGAGGGCGGCGCCGAGCAGCAGGGGGAGGCGTCGTGACATGCGGTGGCTCCGATCGAGCGGAGGAGGGTGGGGGCGGGCCCGCCGTCGCGGACGGGCCCGACTGCATGCGGGCGTGCCGGTGCTGGATCGAGTGGGGGTCGCGCCGCCGCCGGGCTTCCTCGGCGCACGGGAGCGCACGGGAAGGTACGGGAACGTACGGGCGCGGCGGGGAGCGGGACGGGCGGCGGAAGCCGGACGGAGTGCGGCGGAGCGCGCCGAGCGGAGCCGCTCGGCGCTGCGAGGCTAAACCGGTTCAGAACCGCTGTCAACGATGCGCGCAGCATCCACCCGGCCGGGGGAACCCGCGACGGAACCGGCGACGGAACCGGAGGGCGAACCGGCCGCGGAACCGGAAGGCGGCCCGGCGGGCGGCCCGGCGGGCGAAGCGCCGGCGGAGGCCTCCGGGGAGCCGGCCGGCGCGGCCCCCGGCGGCGAGGTGGACTCCCGCACGGTCAGCCGCGGCGTGGGCATCTGGAGGTCCCGCCCCGGCCCGGCCTCGTCCAGCGCCGCCAGCAGGCTGCGCGCGACCTGCTCCCCGAGCGCGAAGGTGTCCCGGCTGAGCGCGGTCAGCGGCGGGTGGACGATCCGGGCGAGCACCGAGTCGTCGAAGGAGACGATGGACAGCTCGCCGGGCACCGCGACGCCCATCTCCCCCGCCACGCCGAGCCCGGCGACGGCCATCACGTCGCTGTCGTAGACGATCGCGGTGGGCCGCCTGGCCCGGGACAGCAGGGTCCGGGTGGCGGCCGCGCCCTCGGCGTCGCTGAAGTCGGTGGGGACCGACACCGCCTCCTCCAGCCCGAGCCGGCGCGAGGCGTCGCGCAGTGCGCGGATCCGCCGCTGGGTGTGCTGGAAGTGCGGCAGCCCGGCGAGGTGGGCGATCCGGCGGTGCCCGATGGCGGCCAGGTAGTCGACGATCGAGAGCATCGCCTCCCGGTCGTCGGCCCAGACCCGCAGCTGGTTGCCGCCCTTGCCGGGTCCGCCCAGCACCACCGCGGGCAGCCCGAGTTCGTCGAGGACCGGCAGCCGCGGGTCCTTGACCTGCAGGTCGACCACGATGAAGCCGTCCACCCGGTGCTCGGAGGCCCAGCCCCGGTAGACCTCGATCTCGGCGGCGGTGTCCTCGACCACCATCAGGTGCAGCGCGACCGCCCTGGCCGAGAGCACCGCCTGGAGCCCGGACAGCAGTTGGCTGAAGAACGGCTCGACGCCGATGGTGCGGGCCGGCCGGGCGATCACCAGGCCGACGGCGTCGGCCCGGGCTCCGCCGAGGGCGCGCGCGGCGCTGTGCGGGCGCCAGTTCATCTCCTCGGCGACTCCCAGGATCCGGGCCCTGGTCGCCTCGCTGACGCCGGGGCGGCCGTTGAGCGCGAAGGACACCGCGCCCTTGGAGACACCGGCCCGGCGGGCGATGTCGGCGATCGTCGGTCTGCCCACTGAACCCGACTCCTTCTCTTGACATCCAAGTTTAGGCGGGAGCATAGTCCCTGGCATAGCTAGACCGGTTTAGTTAGTCAGGTTGCGGAATCCGGCACAACCCCCGAGCTCGGCACGATCCCCCACCCACCCCCAGGACCGGGAGACCCTCATGCGAAGAATCTGGGCGGCACTGACCACGACCGCGCTCGCCACCGCCGCGCTCACCGGCTGCGGACTCGGCTCCGGCGACACCAAGGACAGCGACGCGGTGGCGAGTGCGGCCGCCACCGGCGAGGTCAAGGGCAAGGTCTCGCTCCAGACCTGGGCGCTCAAGCCGAAGTTCACCGACTACATGCAGGGCGTGATCGACGGCTTCAAGAAGAAGTACCCCGGCGTCGAGGTCGACTGGCTGGACCAGCCCGGCGAGGGCTACTCCGACAAGGTGCTCAGCCAGGCCGCCGCCGGCAGCCTGCCCGACGTGGTCAACCTCCCGCCGGACTTCGCCTTCCCGCTGGCGAAGAAGGACGTCCTGCTGGACGTCGCCAAGGCCGACCCGAAGCTCGCCGAGGAGTACGTCCCCGGCGGCGTCGACGCCTACCGGTTCAACGGGTACCAGGGCACCTTCGGCTACCCCTGGTACCTCAACACCGATGTGAACTACTGGAGTTCGGAGCTCCTGACGAAGAACGGCCTGGACCCGCAGAAGCCCCCGGCCAGTCTGGACGAGCTGATCGCCCAGGCCCGGACGATGAAGGAGAAGTCCGGCGGCCAGACCTATCTGATGAGCCGCAAGCCGGGCATCGGGGACCTGTACAACATCGGCGTGAAGATCATGTCCGACGACGGCAAGTCCTTCACCTTCAACACCCCCGAGGCCGCCGCACTGCTCGACAAGTACCGCGACGCCTTCAAGGAGGGCCTGATGCCGAACGGAGTGCTGACCGACACCTACGCCGGCAACTCCAAGCTCTTCAGCTCCGGCACGGTGGCCTGGACCACCGGCGGCGGCAACTACATCACCAGCCTCGCCACCGACAACCCGACCCTCGCCCCGAAGGTCGTCTCCTCCCCCGCGATGGCCACCCCGCCGCTGTACGTCCAGGGCCTGTCCATCCCGAAGAACACCAAGAACCCGGCCGCCGCCGTGGCCCTCGCCCGCTGGGTGACCAGCCCCGAGAACCAGGCCGCCTTCGCCCACCTGACCAGCGTGTTCCCCTCCACCAAGGCCTCCGCGAACGACCCGTTCTTCAGCAGGAGCGACGGCACCAACGCGGGCGACGCCAAGGTGATCGCCTTCACCTCGCTCGCCAAGGCCAAGCTGATCCAGCCCGTCGAGGTGGACGACGCGATGGGCACCGTCATCAAGCAGCAGTTCGCGCTGGCCATCAGCGGCGACACCAGCTCCAAGCAGGCGCTGGACACCGCCGTCGAGCAGTGCAACAAGCTGCTCAAGGGCTGACCCCACCGGGCCCGCGGCGCCGCACCGGCGCGACCTCCCGCGCCGGCACACCCTCCCTGCGGCGCCCCACCCCTCGTACCGGCGACCAGCGGCGGGCTCCCCCGCGCCCGCCGCTCCCGGGAACCGCCCGCACCACCCCCAGGCCCCAGGAAGGCACGGCATGACCCACCGGCGTTGGTTCACCCCCTGGCTGCTCGCCGGGCCCGCGATAGTCTGGCTGGCCGTCTTCAACCTCTGGCCGGCCGTCAACACGGTGATCCTGTCCTTCACCAACGCCAAGCCCCTGGGCGGCGGGCGGTTCACCGGACTGGAGAACTTCGGCCGGCTGCTGGACGACGAGCAGCTCGCCGACGCCCTGCTCAACAGCATCGTGTTCATGCTGGTCTGCCTGCCCCTGCTGACCGTCCTGCCGCTGCTGCTCGCCCTGCTGGTGCAGCGCAGGATTCCCGGCATCACGTTCTTCCGCACCGCCTTCTACACCCCGGTGATCGCCTCCGCCGTCGTGGTGGCGCTGATCTGGGGCTGGGTGCTGGACGAACGGGGCCTGGCCAACGGTCTGCTGCAGCAGGCCGGGCTGGCCGGCTCCCCGGTCGCCTTCCTGACCGATCGCTGGCTGCTGCTGTTCAGCGCGATCGCCCTGACCGTCTGGAAGGGCCTCGGCTACTACATGGTCATCTACCTGTCCGCGCTCGCCAACGTCCCGCGCGAGCTGCACGAGGCCGCGGCCGTGGACGGCGCCGGCCCGCTGCACCGGTTCTGGCACGTCACCCTGCCCGGGGTACGCCCGACCATGATCCTGATCTCGGCGCTGATCTCGGTGAGCTCGCTGCGCGTCTTCTCCGAGCTGTACGTGCTCTCCAACGGTCTGGGCGGCCCCGGCGGCCGGGACATGTCGGTGGTGATGCTGATCCAGATGTACAGCCGTGGCTTCAACGGGCACCTGGGCTACGCCTCGGCGCTCAGCCTGCTGCTGTTCGTCGTCACCCTCGGCCCGATGCTGTTCCTGATGCGGCTGAACCGGAAGGCGGCCTGACCCCCCATGACCACCGTCCGTACGCCCCGGTCCCACGACGCGACCACCGAGCCTGCCGGCCCCGCCGGCCCCGCCGGGCCCGCCAGGCGCTCCCGGGGCTTCAACACCCCCTCCACCGCGCAGACCGCCGCCCGCTACCTGCTCCTGGTGCTGGTCCTGCTGCTGGTCATCGGCCCCTTCCTGTGGCAGCTGTCCACCTCCCTCAAGGGCCCCGCCGAGGACGTCTACACCCGCACCCCGAGCTTCCTGCCCGACCAGCCCACCCTGGGCAACTACGGCAAGGTCGCCGACGTCATCCCGGTGTGGACCTACGCGCTCAACTCGGTGATCGTCGCCGTGGTCTGCATCACCGGCAACGTGGTCGGCTGCACCCTGGCCGGCTACGCGCTCGCCCGGCTGCGCTTCCGCGGGGCGAAGCTCGTCCTCGGCCTCTTCCTCGCCACCCTGATCCTGCCCGGCGAGGTCACCATCGTCTCCCAGTACGTGCTGGTGCGCGGTCTCGGCCTGGCCGACAGCCTGGCCGGGGTCGCGCTGCCCGGCTCGATCGCGATGCTCAACGTGCTGCTGATGCGCACCGCCTTCGCCGCCGTCCCGGCCGAACTCGACCAGGCCGCGCTGGTGGACGGCGCCAACGTCTGGCAGCGGCTGTGGCACATCGGTCTGCCGAACGTGCGCGGGATGCTCAGCGTGATCGTGATCTTCACCTTCATCGGCGCGTGGGACGACTTCCTGTGGCCGCTGATCGTGCTCAACGACCCGCAGAAGTACACCCTCACCGTCGGGCTCCAGTACCTCAACGGCACCTTCTCCGCCAACCCCCGGCTGATCGCGGCCGGCACCATGATCGCCTTCCTGCCGATCGTCGTGGTGTTCGGCGTCTGCCAGCGCTTCTTCTTCAAGGGCGTCGAGGAGGGAGCCGTCAAGGGATAGCCCGCCCCAGGGATGGCCCACCGTCCGTACGCCCCGAACCCGTTGAGGAAGCTCTCCGATGGCCACCGCCCCCCGTTTCGGCGTCAACTACACCCCCAGCGCCGGCTGGTTCCACCACTGGCTCGACTTCGACCTCGACGCCGTGCGCGCCGACTTCGACTCCATCGCCGCCCTCGGCCTGGACCACGTCCGGGTCTTCCCGCTCTGGCCGGTCTTCCAGCCCAACCGCACCCTGATCCGTCCGCGCGCCGTCGAGCAGCTGACGGCCCTGGTGGACGCGGCCGGCGAGCGCGGACTGGACGTCGCCGTGGACGGCCTGCAGGGCCACCTGTCCAGCTTCGACTTCCTCCCGTCCTGGACGCGGACCTGGCACCGGCGCAACATCTTCACCGACCCCGAGGTGCTCGACGGCCAGGCCGCCTACCTGCGCACCCTCGCCGGGGCGCTGCACGAGCGGCCCAACTTCCTCGGAATGACGCTCGGCAACGAGATCAACCAGTTCTCCGGCGCCCCGCACCCCGACCCGGACCGGGCCACCCCCGCCGAGGCGGAGGCCTGGCTGCGCCGGATGCTCGACGCCTGCGAGCAGGGCGCCCCCGGCCGGCTGCACCTGCACGCCTCGTACGACGCGGCCTGGTACCTGGACGAGCACCCGTTCACGCCCTGGCACTCGGCCCGGATCGGCGCCGCGACCGCCGTGCACTCCTGGGTGTTCAACGGCACCGCCCAGCGCTACGGCGCGCACTCCACCGCCACCGCGCAGCACGCCGCGTACCTGGTCGAGCTGTCCAAGGCCTGGGCGGACGACCCGGCCCGCCCGGTCTGGCTGCAGGAGGTCGGCGCGCCCGCCCCGCACATCACGGCCGAGGACGCCGCGCGCTTCACCGGCGCCACCGTGGAGGCCGTCCTGGACTGCCCGGACCTGTGGGGCGTCACCTGGTGGTGCTCGCACGACGTGGACCGCTCGCTCGCCGACTTCCCCGAACTGGAGTACAGCCTCGGCCTGTTGACCACCGACCGGACGGTCAAACCGGCCGGTGCCCGGCTCGCCGAGGCCGCCGCCGAGGCCCGCCGCTCCTGGCAGCCGCCGAAGCCGCGCAGCACCGCCGTGGTGGTCGCCACCGGCGACGAGGTCACCTCGCCCGGCCGCTCGGTCTGCGGCCCCGGCGGTTCGGCGTACGAGGCGTTCATGCGCCTCGCCGAGGCGGGCGCCCGCCCGACCGCGGTCCTCGCCGAGCGCGCCGAGGACCGCGTCCACCTCGCCGCGCGCGGCATCACCGAGGTGGTCCACCCCTGCGACGTACGTTCTCTCTGACCGCAACCCAGCCCGCAACCCAGCCCGCAACGGAGCCCGCTGACATGCACGATGACCGCACCCTGGTCGAGTCCCGCCTCAAGCGCGTCCTGGACGAGCGCATTCGCCCGGCCGTGTACCCCGAGTCCGTCCCACTGGAGGTCGGCATCTGGACGGCCCCCGGCGAGCCCGTCCCGGTCGCCGAGGGCCTGGCCGCTCCGCGCACCCCGATCGCGGTGGGCGACGCCTGGGGCGCGCCCTGGGGCACCAGCTGGATCACCGTGACCGGTACCGTCCCCGAGGCGTGGGCCGGGCGCACCGTCGAGGCGCTGATCGACCTCGGCTTCGACGCCAACATGCCCGGTTTCCAGTGCGAGGGCCTGGTCTACCGCCCGGACGGCTCCCCGGTGAAGGGCCTCAACCCGCAGAACCAGTGGGTGCGGATCGCCGCCCCGGCGGCCGGCGGCGAGCAGGTGCTGCTGCACGTCGAGGCCGCCTCCAACCCGGTCATCCTGGACTATCACCCGTTCCTGCCCACCGAGTTGGGTGACAAGGAGACGTCCGGCGACCAGCCGCAGTACAAGCTGGCCCGGATGGACCTGGCCGTCTTCGACGAAACGGTCTGGCAGCTGGTGCTGGACCTGGAGGTGCTCGGCGAGCTGATGGCCGAGCTGCCGGTGGAGGGCGCCCGCCGCTGGGACATCCTGCGCGCGGTCGAGCGGGCGCTCGACGCCGTCGACCTCCAGGACGTCAACGGCACTGCCGCGGCCGCCCGTTCGCAGCTCGAAGGGGTGCTGGCCGCGCCCGCCGTGCCCTCGGCGCACCGGATCAGCGCGATCGGCCACGCGCACATCGACTCGGCCTGGCTCTGGCCGCTGCGCGAGACCGTCCGCAAGGTGGCCCGCACCACCGCCAACATGACGGCGCTGCTGGAGGACGAGCCGGACTTCCGCTACACCATGTCCCAGGCCCAGCAGTTCGCCTGGATCAAGGAGCACCGCCCCGAGGTGTACGCGCGGGTACGGAAGGCCGTCGCCGAGGGCCGGTTCGTCCCGGCGGGCGGCATGTGGGTGGAGTCCGACACCAACATGCCGAGCTCGGAGGCGATGGCCCGGCAGTTCGTGCACGGCAAGCGGTTCTTCCTGGACGAGTTCGGGGTGGAGAACCACGAGGCCTGGCTGCCGGACACCTTCGGCTTCACCGGCGGCCTGCCGCAGATCATCCGCAACGCCGGTTCCAAGTGGCTGCTGACGCAGAAGATCTCGTGGAGCCAGATCAACAAGTTCCCGCACCACACCTTCCTCTGGGAGGGCATCGACGGGACCAGGATCTTCACCCACTTCCCGCCGGTGGACACCTACAACTGCTCGATGAAGGGCAGCGAGATCGCCCACGCGGCGAAGAACTTCAAGGACAAGGGCGTCGCCCGGCACTCGCTCGCGCCGACCGGCTGGGGCGACGGCGGCGGCGGCACGACGCGCGAGATGGTCGCCAAGGCGGCCCGGATGAACGACCTGGAGGGCTCGGCCGTCGTCCGCTGGGAGAACCCCGCCGAGTTCTTCGCCAAGGCCGAGGCCGAGTACCCGAACCCGCCGGTCTGGGTCGGCGAGCTCTACCTGGAGCTGCACCGGGCCACCCTGACCAGCCAGGCGAAGACCAAGCAGGGCAACCGGCGCAGCGAGAACCTGCTGCGCGAGGCCGAACTCTGGTGCGCCACCGCCACCTTGCGCACCGGCGCGGACTACCCGTACGAACAGCTGGACCGGATCTGGAAGACGGTGCTGCTGCACCAGTTCCACGACATCCTGCCCGGCTCGTCCATCGCCTGGGTGCACCGCGAGGCCGAGGCGACGTACGCGGCGCTGGCCGACGAGCTGGAGGGGCTGATCGGCGCGGCCCAGCAGGCACTGGCCGGGGCGCCCTCGGGCGGGCGCGAGCTGGTGTTCAACGCGGCGCCGCACACCCGCTCGGCGGTGCCGGGCGGCGGGGCCGGCACCACCGCCCCGCCGAGCGGAACCTGCGAGGCCGTCGAGCGCGCCGAGGGCGGCTTCACGCTGCGCAACGGCCTGCTGGAGGTCGTCGTGGACGCGGACGGGCTGATCGCCTCGGTGGTCGAGCTCGCGACCGGCCGGGAGACCGTCGCCCCCGGCGGCCGGGCCAACCTGCTCCAGCTGCACCCCGACTTCCCCAACATGTGGGACGCCTGGGACGTGGACCAGTTCTACCGCAACACCGTCACCGACCTGACCGGCGTGGACTCGCTCACCGCCACCGCGTCCCCCGCCGCGGCCTCGGCGCGGATCACCCGCTCCTTCGGCTCCTCCACCGTCGTCCAGACCCTCACCCTGCCGGCCGGCGAACAGCGCGTGGACATCGACACCGAGGTCGACTGGCACGAGACCGAGAAGTTCCTCAAGGCCGCCTTCCCGCTCGACGTCCACACCGAGCGCTACGCCGCCGAGACCCAGTTCGGCCACCTCTACCGGCCCACCCACACCAACACCAGCTGGGACGCCGCCAAGTTCGAGGCCTGCAACCACCGCTTCGTCCACTTCGACGAGCCCGGCTGGGGCGTCGCCCTGGTCACCGCCTCCACCTACGGCCACGACGTCACCCGCACCGTGCGCCCCGACGACGGCGGCACCACCACCACGGTCCGCTTCTCGCTGCTGCGCGCCCCGCGCTTCCCCGACCCGAGGACCGACCAGGGCCTGCACCGCTTCCGGCACGCCCTGGTGCCCGGCGCGGCGATCGGCGACGCCGTCCGCGAGGGTTACCGGATCGGCCTGCCCGAGCGGCGGGTCACCGGCAGCGCCGAGCAGGTCGCCCCGCTGGTGGAACTGGACAACGACGCCCTGGTGGTGAGCGCCGTCAAGCTCGCCGACGACCGCAGCGGGGACCTGATCGTCCGGGTCTACGAGGCCGGCGGCGGCCGCGCCCGGGGCCGGCTGACCACCTCCTTCCCGCTGGCCGGCGCCGTCCCCTGCGACCTGCTGGAGCGGCCCTGGGACGGCACCCGCGGCGAGGTGTCCGTCGAGGACGGCGCGGTGCGCCTCGCGCTGCGCCCGTTCGAGCTGGTCACCCTGCGCCTGCGGGCCGCGGCCTGACGTCTACGCTGTTCGGCGCCCCGGCCCCGCGGCCGGGGCGCCGCCCCCCCTACTTCCTGGAGCCCACCGTGCCGCTCACCCCGCTGTTCGCCGCCCTCGACATCGGCGGCACCAAGATCGCCGGGGCAGTGGTCGACGCCGACGGACGGCTGCGGCACCGGCTCCAGCTGCCCACCCCGGCCGCCGAGCCGGGCGCGGCCGTGCTCGCCGTGGTGCACCGGGTGCTGGACGAACTCTCCGGCACGGCCGACTGGGTCGCCGTGACGGCCGTCGGAATCGGCAGCGCCGGCCCGGTCGACCTCGCCGACGGCACCGTCAGCCCGGTCAACATCCCCGGCTGGCGCGGTTTCCCGCTGGTCGCCGAGGTCGCCGCGCACCCCGCGGTGGCAGCGCGCACACTGCCCGTCCGCCTCGCCGGGGACGGCGTCGCGATGGCCGCCGCCGAGCACTGGCAGGGCGCGGCCCGAGGCGCCGGCAACGCGCTCTGCCTGGTGGTGTCGACCGGGGTCGGCGCCGGACTGGTCCTCGACGGCGCGGTCCGCCCCGGCCCCAGCGGCAACGCCGGCCACCTCGGGCACATCACCGTCGACCTGGACGGCGAACCCTGCCCGTGCGGCTCGCGCGGCTGTCTGGAGGGCCTCGCCAGCGGCACCGCCATCGCCCGCCGGGCGCTCGCCCAGGGCTGGCAGCCGGTGAACGGCGACCGGACGGCCCGCGCCGTCGCCGCCTCCGCCGCCGCGGGCGACCCGCTCGCGCTCGCCTCCTTCGACCGCGCCGCCCAGGCGCTGGCCGCCGGGATCGCCGCCACGGCCGCCCTGGTGGACCTCTCCCGGGTCGTCGTCGGCGGCGGCGTGGCCGGCGCCGGGGACGTGCTGTTCACCCCGCTCGCCCGCCACCTGGACCGCTACGCCGCCCTCTCGTACATCCGCGGCCTGGACGTGCGCCGCGCCGAACTCGGCACCGACGCCGGGCTGATCGGCGCGGCCGCGCTCTGCCGCTGAGCCTCCCCGGAGCCGCCCGCATGCCGCCGACCGCCCTTCCGCCACCCGCTTCGCCGCGGCCCGCTCTCCCACCGTTCGCCCTCCTGCGGAACCCCGTCCGCCGCTACGCCTGGGGCTCGCCCACCGCGATCCCCGCGCTCACCGGCGTCGCGCCCGACGGCGGCCCGCAGGCCGAACTCTGGCTGGGCGCCCACCCGTCGGCGCCCTCCCTGCTGTCCGGCCTCGGCGGCGACAGCGCCGGTGTCGGTGTCGGACAGCAGCCGCTGGACCGGCTGATCGAGGCCGACCCGGAAGGCCTGCTCGGACCGGACACCGTACGGCGGTTCGGCCCCGCGCTGCCGTTCCTGTTCAAGGTGCTGGCCGCCGACCGGGCGCTCTCCCTCCAGGTCCACCCCACCCGCGCCCAGGCCGAGGCCGGGTACGCGGCGGAGCAGGCCCGGGGCATCCCGGCGGACGCGCCGGAGCGGGTGTTCAAGGACCGCGGGCACAAGCCCGAACTCATCTGCGCACTCGGCGACTTCGAGGCCCTCTGCGGCTTCCGGCCCACCGCCGCCACCGCCCGGCTGCTGGACGCGCTCGGTGTGCTGTCCCCCTGGGCCGCCGCCCTGCGCGCCCGGCCCGCCGAGGCCGTGCTGCCCGAGCTGCTGCGCTCCGGGCCGCACGCCTCCGGCGGCGAACTCGCCGCCGTCACCGAGGCCCTGCGCCGCACGGCGGCCGCCGGTGGACCGTACGGCGCGAGCTGCGCCGCGTACGCCCGCCTCGCCGAGGAGTACCCCGGTGACCGGGGACTGCTCTCCGCGCTGCTGCTCAACCACGTCCGGCTCGCGGCCGGGCAGGCGCTGTTCCTGGACGCCGGGGTTCCGCACGCCTACCTGCGGGGCGTGGGCGTGGAGTTGATGGCCAACTCGGACAACGTACTGCGCTGCGGGCTCACCCCCAAGCACGTCGACGTGGACGGTCTGCTGGCGGTCACGTCCTTCCGGCCCGGGGAGCCGGAGGTGCTGGTGCCGCGCCGGCTCGGGGACGACCCGGGCTCCGGCTCCGGCACGGGTGGTGGAACAGCCACCGGAACCGGCGTCGAGGAGGTCTTCCCCTCCCCCGCCGAGGAGTTCAGGCTCTCCCGTCTGCGCCCCGGCCCGGCCGCCGCCCGGGTCGACCTCCCCACCCCGCAGATCCTGCTCTGCGTCTCCGGGCAGGCCCTGCTGCGAACGCCCGGCGGTGCCGAACTCACCCTTCCGGCGGGCGCGTCGGCCTACCTGCGCCCGGGCGCCGGGCCGGTCGAACTGACCGGCCCGGGCGCGGAGCTGTTCCGGGCCACCACGGGGTAGCGGCACCCGACGGCCGCCCGGCAGGGAGCCCGAGAGACACGCCTCAGGCCGGTGCCGGGTGGCCGAACAGCAGGTCGTAGCCGTCCGGGAGTTGCTCGATCACCTGGTCCAGCAACTCCCCGGGGACCAGGTCGGCGACCGCGCTGAGCACGGCCCCGATGTCCCACTGCACCGTCGCCGGGGTCGCCCCGTCGATCCACCCCACCACGGCCTGCACGAAGCGTTCGGCGGTCAGCGGCTCGGCCGCGGGCACGGCGTCGCGCAGCAGCGAGGCGTAGCCGACGGGCAGCGCATCGGCGAGTTCGACCCGCGCGGACCCCACCAGGTGCTCACCGAGCAGGGCCAGTACGACCCGGGCGGCGTGATCCGCCTCGGCCTCGCCCCGGTACTCGCCGCGCTCCACGACGCGGGCGAGGAAGTCCTCCCAGGAGATGGTCATCGCGTCCTCCTTCCGGTCGGCGGGCTCCGGCCGGACCGGTGGCCTGCTCACCCCGGGCCAGGAGGGGGATCGCAGCCCGTGACCACCGTGGGACGTACCGGTGCCCGTGCTGCTCAGCGTAACTCGCCCCGGCGCCTTCGGAACCGGCCTTCCGCCGTGGACCCGCGGAACCGTGCCTGCGGACGGCCGGGAAACACCGGCCGCCGGGGCTCCGGAACGCTCGGGGGCGCAGGGGAGGGCCGGGGGTGCGGGGGAGGGCCTGGGACGCGGGGAGAACCCGGGACGCCGTGCGGTGGGGAAGGCCGGCCCCGGCGGATCGGCGCCGTCGTCGATCACGCCGCCGGCAGCCTGCGTGCGCCAACCACTCCGAGTAGTGGCAACGCATGAGCGTCCGC
>NZ_JBSHBN010000134.1:7616-25942 GCF_053612025.1 Kitasatospora sp. NPDC054768 | reverse complement strand
CGCCGTACCATGGGCCGCGTTCCGGCGGGCGAAAGGCGCCGGTGGTCGGCTCGGCGAGGGAGAAGAGGGCGGTGCTACGGGGCTTCGGCGATCTGGAGGCCGAGATCATGGACCGGTTCTGGTCCTGGGGCCGGCCCGCCACGGTGCGCGAGGTGGTGGACGACCTCCAGCGGGAGCGGGCGGTCGCCTACACCACCGTCACCACGGTCGCGGACATCCTGCACACCAAGGGCTGGCTGCGCCGCGACAAGGTCGGCCGCGCCTGGGTGTACGAACCGACCTGCACCCGCGAGGAGTACACCGCCCGGCTGATGCACCAGGCGCTGGAGACCACCCCCGACCGGGCGGGCGCCCTGCTCCACTTCGTCGACCGGATCAGCGGGGACGAGGCCTCGGCCCTGCTCGCCGCCCTCGAACAGGTGAAGTCCCGGGGCCCTGAGTGACCCTCGCGGTGCTCTGCCTCCAGCTGCTGGTGACCGGCGTCCTGCTGCCCCGCCGGCTGGCCGGCTCCGTCCGGCTCCAGGCCCGTCCGGCGACGGGCGCGGCGCTCTGGCTCGCCCTGATGGCCTCGTTCACGGTGGCCCTGCTGCTCACCGCGCACCACGCGGTGGAGCCCTTCGCCCACCGGCCGGCCGGCCTGCTCGGCCTGTTCGGCCTGTTCGGGCGCCCCCCGCACGGCGAACCGGCCGGGCCCGGCCTGCCGCACACCCACGACTGGTGGCTGCTCACCGTCGGCGCGGCCCTGTTCGCCGCCCTGGTGACGGCCGTCGGTCTGCGCACCGGACGGGACCGGCGACGGCATCGGGCGGTACTGGACGTGGTCGGCGTACCGGACCGGCGCTGGGACGCGCTGGTGCTGGAGCACGGCCGGCCGACCGTCTACTGCCTGCCCGGGCGCCGCTCCCGGGTGGTGCTGTCGCGCGGGGCGCTGCGGCTGCTGGACGAGCGGCAGCTCGCGGCGGCCGTCGCCCACGAGCACGGGCACATCCGCGGCCGCCACCACCTGTTCCGGCTGCCGGCCGACACCTTCGCGCTGCTGCTCGGGCCGCTGCCGCTGGCCCGGCTGGGGCGCTCCGAGGTGGCGCTGCTGCTGGAGATGGCGGCGGACGACGCGGCGCTGGAGCGGGCGTCGCGCGACGAACTGGCGTCCGCCCTGTGCGCGTTGGCGACCAGCGGCCCGGCTCCGGCCGCCGCGGCCGAGTCCGGGGCCGAGTCCGGGGCCGGGGCCGAGTCCGGCGGGGCCCTGGGGGTGGCGTCCACCGGGGTGCTCGCCCGAGTCCGGCGGCTGGCCCGGCCGGGGATCGGACGGCGCCGGCCGGTCTGGCGGTTCGGGGTGCCGGTGCTGCCGCTGCTCCCGTACCTGCTGGTCTGCGCGCCGCACCCCTGAGACACCCCGGGGCGCCCCCGCGGGCCCGTCGGCGTGGGGGTGCCGACGGGCCCCGGGTGGGGGCGGGGTGGGGGTCCGCGGGATTTGCCGGGACTTTGACCCACGCGGGCGAACCCACGGGTCGACGTCGTGCGTCCGGACCGGCACGTCCGGGCCGATGCGTCCGGATCCGCGGACCCGGACCGGCGGGGCGCCGCTACCGGTGCCGCAGGTACGCCCCGGCGGTCTCGCGCAGGCGGTCGTGCAGCCCGTGGTAGGCGCGGGCCCGGCCGAGCAGGTTCTTCGGCAGCTTGGCGACCATCGTGTAGTTGGTGTCGCAGACGTTCGCCGCCGGAGCCAGCCCGGCCTGACTGACCAGTTGGTAGGCGTCGAGCTGGTCGAGGCCGAGCAGTTCGCCGGTCCAGCCGACCAGGTCGTGCTGGCTGATCCGGAACGCGTCCTCCAGCGGACGGGCCGAGCCGGTGCTGATCAGGAAGTCGTCGTTCTCCAGCCGGGGCCAGGCCGGGCCGCCGCCCTTGATCAGGTCGACGATCACGGTGGTGCGCATCGCCGCCTCCACCGCCGTGCCGCAGACCTCGCCCTCGCCCTGGCGGGCGTGGCCGTCGCCGAGGGCGAGCAGGCCGCCCTCGGCGTTGACCCGGAAGTAGGCGGTGGTGCCGGCCCGCATCTCGGGGGTGTCCAGGTTGCCGCCGTGCGCGCCCGGGGTGATGGAGGCCAGCACCTCGCCGGCCGCCGGGGCGACGCCGACCGTGCCGTGCATGGGGTCGAGCGGCAGGTCCACCGTGAAGTCGCCGGTGCGGGCCCGGAACCGGCAGACGCCCGACTTGACGTCCAGGTCGTAAACCCAGACCCGCTCCTCCAGGGGCGGGTGGAGCATCGCGGTGGAGTGGGTCGCGGTCAGCGCGCCGAAGTGCGGGAAGGTGCTGGAGATGCCGTACTCCCGGGCCGGGGTGATCTCCGCGAAGTGCACCGCGAGGACGTCCCCGGGCTCGGCGCCGGCCACCGCGATCGGGCCGGCGACCGGATTGAGGTAGGGGAAGACGCACACCTGGCTGGGCAGGTCGCCGGTGCCGCGCACCTTGCCGCCGAAGCAGTCCTCGGTGGTCAGCTCGATGACGGTGCCGGGCCGGACGGTGACCAGCGGGGCTCGGCCGCCGAAGGTGTAGGCGTAGTCCTCCGGGGTCGGGTTCAGCTGGACGATCTCGGGCAGGCTCACTGCTTCTCCTTGGCGGTGTTCGGGGCGGCGGCGGTGGCGGCGGCACCGTCGGTGGCGGCGTCGTTCGTGGCGGCCTCGGTGCGGGCGGCGGCACCGTCGGTGGTGGACTCGGCCTCGGCGACGGCCAGCCGGGGCTTGCGCCCGGTCGCCGTCAGCCCGGCGAGCACGATCCCGCCGACGAGCAGCCAGACGAAACCGAGCCGCTGGGCCGCGATGTTGGCGTTGACGACCACGTACGCGAGGATCGCGAAGCCGAGCGCCGGGGCGATCAGGTGCCGCCAGTAGTCCTTGCTGCGCCTGCGGACGAGGTAGTGGACGACCACGGCGACGTGCAGGACCAGGAAGGTGGTCAGCGCCCCGAAGTTGACCAGGGTGCTGAGCAGGGTGATGCCGTCCTCGCGCGAGGCCGTGAAGAGGCCGAGCACCAGCGAGATCCCGGCGGTCAGCAGGGTCGCGTTGACGGGCACCCGGCGGGTGGGGTGGATCCGGGCCAGGAAGGCGGGCAGCTGGCGGTCGCGGGCCATCGCGTACAGCAGCCGGGAGGTGGCCGCCTGCGCGACCAGCGAGTTGGCGAAGCCCCAGGCCACGGCGGTGGAGGCGGCGGTCAGCGTGGCGAGCCAGCCGCCGGCGGCGGTGCGGGCCGCGTCGTAGAAGGCGGTGCCGTTCGGGTCGCCGTCCCGGATCAGCGCGTCGGGGTCGGCGACCAGCAGCGAGGCGACCCAGGTCTGCACGATGAACAGTGTGCCCGCGAGCAGCAGTGCGGCGACCATGGACCGGCCGATGGCCTTGGCGGAGTCGCGGTTCTCCTCCGAGAGGGTGGAGATGCCGTCGAAGCCCAGGAAGCTGAGCACCGCGATCGAGACCGCCCCGAAGGCCAGGCTCCACGAGAAGGTGTGCGGGTCGTACAGCGGGGTGAAGTCGAAGCCCCGGCCCTTGCCGTTGGCCAGGGCGATGACCCCGACCACCACGAACAGGGCCAGCACGACGAGTTCGCCGATCAGCATCGCCCTGTTGACCCGGTTGGTGGTCTCGATGCCGAGGTAGTTGACCACGGTGTTGAGCAGCACGAAGCCGATCAGCCAGAGCCAGACCGGGATGGACGGCACCAGCGAGTTCATGGCCACGCCGGCGATCAGGTAGAGCAGTCCGGGCACCAGCACGTAGTCGAGCAGGATCATCCAGCCGGACAGGAAGCCGACCGGGGCGGCGATGCCGCGGCCCGCGTAGGTGTAGACCGAGCCGGCCATCGGGAAGGCCCGGGACATCTGGGCGTACGACAGGGCGGTGAACATCATCGCCACCATGCCGAGGACGTAGGCCAGGGCGACCATGCCGCCGGAGCCCTGGAAGACGCCGCCGAAGATGCCGAACGGTGCGATCGGCACCATGAACACCAGCCCGTAGACGAGCAGGTCGGTGAAGCCGAGCGATCGGCGCAGTTCCTGCTGGTAGCCGTAGCTCTCGATGCCCTGGGGCGCGGGTGTGTCGGCCATGGTGCTCTCTCTCCGTGACGACCCTGCGGGTGTGTGGGGAGACTGTAGAGGCAACTATTTCCAGATGGAAGGGTTTTGCCGCGGCATTCCACCTGACGGGAAGGAGGCACCCGCAGTCAGTGCGGCAGCACCGCGAAGCCGAGGCCCTCGGCCCGGGCGAGGTGGATCCGCGCCCGGCCCGCACCCTCGCGGCGCAGCAGCCGGCCGGCCGCCGCCAGCAGACCGTCCGGGGCCAGCGCCCCGCGGGCCGCCAGGTCGGCGAGCAGGTGCAGACCCTCGTACAGCCCCACCGCGTAGGCGTCCAGGACCGGCGCCCACGGGCCGCACAGCGCCCGGTGCCGCTCGGCGAGGCTCTGCCGGCACTCCTCCGCCAGCGTCGCGAAGGAGGGCATCGCGGCATAGAGCGTCCCGGTGTCGTCGCCGCCGAGCGCGAGCAGGCCGTTCTCCTCCAGGGCGCCGGAGAGCCGCACCAGCGTGCGGTCCAGCCCGCTGCGCCGCAGCGCCCGGTTGAAGTGCACCAGGTCACGCCCGATCAGGCTGAGCAGCAGGGCGTCCGCGCGGGCGGCGCGCAGCGCGTCCAGCAGCGGGTCGAGCATCTCCTCGACCGCCCCGAACGGGACCCGCCGCTCCAGCACCACCCGGGCACCGGCCCGCGCCGCGAGACCCTCGGCGGCCCGGTGGACGGCGCGCGGCCAGATGTAGTCGTTGCCGATCAGCGCCCAGCGGCTAATTCTGTGACGAATCGTCACTTCTCGTACTGCTGACCCGAGTTGACGGTACGGGTCGATGCCGGTGCAGAGCACGCCGGGCAGCCGGGAGCCGCCCTCGTGCGGCGGGGTGAAGAGGTACGCGATGCGGCCCGCGGCGACACTCTCCACCGCCCGGTGCACATCGCTGGTGTGGCACCCGGCGAGCGCGTCCAGCGCCCCGGCGTCCAGCAGCCGCCGTACCTCGCCGGCGACCCGGCCCGGCGCTCCGCCGCCGTCCACCAGCACCAGCTCCAGCGGGCGGCCCCGGACACCGCCGGCCGCGTTGACCTCGTGCGCGGCGAGCAGCGCCCCGTCCAGCGCGGACGGGCCGGTGAGACCGAGCGGGCCGGACTGCGGCACGACGAGGCCCACCCGAAGCGCCGCCCCCTCCCGTACCGAGTGCAGCGCGTCGAGCGGATCGATCAAGCTCACCTCGACGCTCACGGTGCGAGTATCGTCGTACCGCCGATATCGGGAAAGGCCGGAGAGGGAGCGTCCGATGACCGCAGCTGGTGCCGCGCCGGGGATCGACGCCCGTCCCGGTGATCCCGTCGGCCCGGCCGCGAACCGGTCCCCGGGTGAGTCCGCGGGCGCGTCCACGAGTGAGTCCCCGGGCGACCGTCCCGCCGCCCCCGAGCCGCTGCTGGTCGAGCTGGTGACGCTGGCCCACCGCCGGCTCTCCGGCGGCCTCGCCGCCGCCCTGGCCGAGGAGGACTGCACCGTCGACCAGTGGCGGCTGCTGCGCGCCCTCGCGGACGGCCGGGGGCACGCGATGGGAGAGCTGGCCCAGGCCCTGCTGATCCCGCAGGCGAGCCTGAGCCGGCTGGTGGACTCGCTGTGCGACTCCGGCTGGGTCTACCGGCGCCAGGACGACCAGGACCGCCGCCGGATCACCGCCCACCTCTCCCGCCAGGGCCGCACCCGGCTGACCCGCCTCGACGCCCTCGCCGCCGCCCATGACGCCGCCGTCCGCCGGGCCTGCGGCCTCACCGACCCGGCGCACCTGCTGCAGCGGCTCGCCGCGCTCTGACCGGCCCGTCCCCCGACCGGCGCCGCCACGACGGCGGCGGCCCGTCCCGGCCGATGCCCGCGCAACGACGACGGCCCGCCCCCGCCGAAGCGGGAACGGGCCGGTGGTGGCGCGCGGTCAGGCCGGGCGGACGGCGCCCTTGTACGGCATCGCGGAGATCGGCAGGACCTCGATGTTCTTGCCCGTGCGCGGGGCGTGGATCATCTTGCCGTCGCCGATGTACAGGCCGACGTGGTGGATGTCGTCGTAGAAGAAGACCAGGTCGCCGGGCTGGAGGTTGGCCCGGTCGACGTGCGGGCCGTCGTTCCACTGGTCCTGGGAGATCCGGGAGAGCTTGACACCCGCCGCGCGGTAGGCGGCGCCGGTGAGGCCGGAGCAGTCGAAGCTGTTGGGGCCGGTCATGCTCCAGCCGTAGGGCTTGCCGAGCTGGGCCTGGGCGAAGGCGATGATGGTCGCGGCCCGGCCGCTGGCCGCCGGCACCGGGGCGTTCATGTCCGGGCGGTCGGCGGAGCGGGAGGCGCGGTCCTTGGCGGCCGCGGTGGCGGCCTGCTGGGCCTCGGCCTTGGCCTTCTCGGCGTTCTGCTGGGCGTTGATCTTGGCGCGGTCCTCGGCGCTGAGCTTGTTCAGCATCGCCTGGGCCTGGGCCAGCTTGCCCTGGATGTCCTTCTTCTGCTCCGCCAGCTGCGTGCCCACCGAGTCGAGCGCGGCCAGGGTGGCGGTGGCCTCGGCGCGGTCCTGGTCGAGCTTGCGCTGCTCGTCCTGGGCCTGCTTGAGCAGGTTCGCCTGGGATTCGGAGACCTGGCTCTGCACCGCGGCGCGCTCCAGGTAGGCGGACGGGTCGGAGTCGAGCATCAGCTGGACCGACGCGTCGATGCCGTTGGTGCGGTACTGGTCGGCGGCGACCGCGCCGAGCCGGGTCCGCAGCTCGTTCATCGCCTCCTGGCCGCGGGCGACCTTCTCCTGGATCAGGTTGGCCTCGCCCTGGAGCTTCTGCTGCTTCTCCTGGAAGCCGTTGAACTTCTCGATCGCCTGCTCGGCGTCCTCGTTGAGCTGGTCGACCTGTTCCTTGACGGAGGCGAGGCTCGGGGTCGGCTCGGCGTGGGCGGTGCCGGAGGCGAGGACCGCGCCGCCGGCCGCCATGGCCGTGGTGAGGACCGCCATGCGGGCCCGGCTCGGCGGGTTGGGCTTGCGACGCTTTCCCATGACGGTCGCCCTCCTTCGGGGGAATCTGGGGACGGTCCGGACGGGGCGGGGGACGGCTCGGCCGGGACCGGGGACAGCGAAGGCGGGCAGGGCGAGCAACGGGGGGGTGCTGCCCCGCCCACCTTCTTCGAAGTAACTTAATAGATGAGGGCCCGGGTTCCGCAATCCCCCTGATCATGACGATTTGACGGCATGACGGGACATCGATCGCGTTCCGTGCCATCGGCGTTGACCTCGGACGCCGCCGCTCGCCGACGACGGCCCGGGACCACCCCGCCCGCCGCGGCCACCGACCGCCGCCGCCACCCCTCCCCGCCCCTCCGCTCCCCGGTCGCTCCCCGGCCGTTCCCCGGTTGCTCCCCGGTCGCTCCCCGCCACGACACCCCCTCCCGCCCCTGGTGTCACCTGCGCCGACACCCCATGACACTCCCCGTCCCGGCGAGTGCCCGAAATCGGCCCGATCGAGGGAAAGGTCACACGGAATCCCCCTCCTGCGGCCCTGCGAACGGGCGCTAACCTGCGCACATGAAGGTCCCGCCCGAAGGGCTCCCCCTCGCAGCCGAGTTCCCGGCCGCGCACCGTGAGCAGTGGCAGCAGCTCGTCCAGGGCGTGCTGCGCAAGTCCGGTGCCGAGCCCGAGGACGGCCCCGCCGCCGAGCAGGCGCTCACCACCCGGCTCCAGGACGGGCTGAGCGCCCACCCGCTGTACACCGCCGAGGACACCGCCGCCGCCCCGGGCTACCCGGGCTTCCCGCCGTTCGTGCGCGGCAGCCGGCCGCAGGGCTCCGCCGTGGCCGGGTGGGACGTCCGCCAGCGGCACGCCGACCCGGACCGCCGGCGCACCAACGAGGCCGTGCTGGCCGACCTGGAGCACGGCGTGAGCTCGCTCTGGCTGGAACTCGGCGGCGCGGGCCTCCCGGTGGACGCCCTGCCCGAGGCACTGACCGGGGTGTACCTGGACCTGGCCGCCGTGGCGCTCGACGCCGGACCCGAATTCACCGACGCCGCCGAGCAGTTGTTCCGGCTGTACGAGGAGCGCGAGGTCTCCCCCGGCGCCGCCGCCGGCAACCTCGGCGCCGACCCGCTCGGCCTCCAGGCGCGCACCGGTCAGAGCGCCCGCACCGGGACGCTGCTCGCCGAGGCCACGACGCTGGCCGCCCGCTGCGCCGCCGGGTACCCCGGCCTGCGCGCGCTCACCGTGGACGCCCTCCCGTACCACGAGGCCGGTGCCTCCCCCGCCCAGGAGCTGGGCTGCTCCCTGGCCACCGGCGTCGCCTACCTGCGCGCGCTGACCGCCGCCGGGCTCTCCGTGGACGACGCGCTCGGCCAGCTGGAATTCCGCTACGCCGCGGACGGCGACCAGTTCCTCGGCATCGCCAAGTTCCGTGCCGCGCGCCGCCTCTGGGCCCGGGTCGCCGAGGTCTCGGGGGCCGGCGCGGCGGCCTCGGCGCAGCGTCAGCACGCCGTCACCTCCCGGGTGATGATGACCGCCCGCGACCCGTGGGTGAACATGCTGCGCACCACCATCGCCTGCCTGGCCGCCGGGGTCGGCGGCGCCGACTCCGTCACCGTGCTGCCCTTCGACAGCGCGCTCGGCCTGCCGGACGCCTTCGCCCGCCGGATCGCCCGCAACACCCAGGCGATCCTGCTGGAGGAGTCCCACCTGGCCCGGGTGATCGACCCGGCCGGCGGCTCCTGGTACGTCGAGCAGCTGACCGAGGAGCTCGCGCGGGCCGCCTGGGCCTGGTTCCAGGAGATCGAGCGGGCCGGCGGCCTGCGCGCCGCCCTGGAGGCCGGCCTCATCGGCGAGCGGATCGCCGCGACCTGGGCGGAGCGGTCCGTGCGGCTCGCCAAGCGGCGCGAACCGATCACCGGCGTCAGCGAGTTCCCGCACCTGGACGAGCAGCCGCTGGTCCGCGAACCGGCCCCGGCCGCGCCCGGCGGCGGGCTGCCGCGGGTGCGCCGCGCCGAGGCCTACGAGGCGCTGCGGGACCGCTCGGACGCCCGGGTCGCCGTCGACGGCGCCCGCCCGGCCCTCTTCCTCGCCTCGATCGGCAACGCCTCCGCGCACACCGCGCGCACCACCTTCGCCGCCAACCTGTTCCAGGCGGGCGGCATCGCGACGGCCTCGGCCGAGTCCGTCGACCCGGCGGCCTTCGCCGAGGCGTTCCGGGCCTCCGGCGCCACCGTCGCCTGCCTCTGCTCCAGCGACGCGCTGTACGCCGAGCACGCCTCGCCCGTGGCCGAGGCGCTCAAGGCGGCCGGCGCCAGGCGGGTGCTGCTCGCCGGACGGCTCGGCGAACTCCCCTCCGGAGTGGACGAGTTCATCTTCGCGGGGGGCGACGCGATTGCCGTCCTGACCTCCCTCCTCGACCAGATCACCGGTGCGGACGGCACCGACGAGACCAAGGTGGCGGCCCGATGATCCCCGACTTCACCGGCATCGGGCTGGACGGCGGCGCGGGCATCGCCGACGGCGCCGTCAGTGACGACCAGTGGCAGGCCGCCTGGCGGCAGTCCACCGGCAAGGACGTCGACGAGCTGCTCTGGGACACCCCCGAGGGCATCGGCGTCAAGCCGTTGTACACCGGCGCCGACCTGGCCGGCCTGGACTTCCTGGAGACCTACCCGGGCATCGCCCCGTACCTGCGCGGGCCCTACCCGACCATGTACGTCAACCAGCCCTGGACCGTCCGCCAGTACGCGGGCTTCTCCACCGCCGAGGAGTCCAACGCCTTCTACCGCCGCAACCTCGCCGCCGGCCAGAAGGGCCTGTCGGTCGCCTTCGACCTGCCGACCCACCGCGGCTACGACAGCGACCACCCGCGCGTCACCGGCGACGTCGGCATGGCGGGCGTCGCCATCGACTCGATCTACGACATGCGCCAGCTGTTCGACGGCATCCCGCTGGACAAGATGTCCGTGTCGATGACCATGAACGGCGCCGTGCTGCCGGTCCTCGCGCTGTACATCGTCGCGGCCGAGGAGCAGGGCGTACCGCCCGAGAAGCTCGCGGGGACCATCCAGAACGACATCCTCAAGGAGTTCATGGTCCGCAACACCTACATCTACCCGCCGCAGCCGTCGATGCGGATCATCTCGGACATCTTCGCGTACACCTCGCAGAAGATGCCCCGGTACAACTCGATCTCCATCTCCGGCTACCACATCCAGGAGGCCGGTGCGACGGCCGACCTGGAGCTCGCCTACACCCTCGCCGACGGCGTGGAGTACCTGCGCGCGGGCCTGGACGTGGGCCTGGACGTGGACGCCTTCGCGCCGCGGCTGTCGTTCTTCTGGGCGATCGGCATGAACTTCTTCATGGAGGTCGCCAAGCTGCGCGCGGCCCGGCTGCTGTGGGCCAAACTGGTCAAGCAGTTCGACCCGAAGAACCCCAAGTCCCTTTCACTGCGCACCCATTCGCAGACCTCGGGCTGGTCGCTCACCGCCCAGGACGTGTTCAACAACGTCACCCGCACCTGCGTGGAGGCGATGGCGGCGACCCAGGGCCACACCCAGTCGCTGCACACCAACGCCCTGGACGAGGCACTCGCCCTGCCCACCGACTTCTCCGCCCGCATCGCCCGCAACACCCAGCTGCTGCTCCAGCAGGAGTCGGGCACCTGCCGGGTGATCGACCCGTGGGGAGGCTCCGCGTACGTCGAGAAGCTGACCCACGACCTCGCCGCGAGAGCCTGGGAGCACATCCAGGAGGTCGAGGCGGCCGGCGGCATGGCCAAGGCCATCGACGCGGGCATCCCCAAGCTGCGCGTCGAGGAGGCCGCCGCCCGCACCCAGGCGCGGATCGACTCCGGCCGCCAGCCGGTGATCGGCGTCAACAAGTACCGGGTGGAGAACGACGAGCAGATCGACGTGCTCAAGGTCGACAACTCCTCGGTGCGCGCCCGCCAGATCGAGAAGCTGCGCCGGCTGCGCGAGGAGCGCGACGAGACCGCGTGCCAGGATGCGCTGCGCGCGCTGACGGCGGCCGCCGAGGCCGGTCCGCGGCGCGGCGGCTCGCTGGACGGCAACCTGCTGCACCTGGCCGTCAACGCGGCCCGCGCCAAGGCCACCGTCGGCGAGATCTCGGACGCCCTGGAGAAGGTGTACGGCCGCCACTCCGGCCAGATCCGTACCATCTCGGGTGTGTACCGAGACGAAGCGGGCCCGTCGGCCTCCCTCCAGCGCACCCGCGACCTGGTCGAGCGGTTCGAGCGGGCCGAGGGCCGCCGACCGCGCATCCTGGTCGCCAAGATGGGGCAGGACGGCCACGACCGCGGCCAGAAGGTGATCGCCACCGCCTTCGCCGACCTCGGCTTCACGGTGGACGTCGGCCCGCTGTTCCAGACCCCGGCCGAGGTCGCCCGCCAGGCCGTCGAGGCGGACGTCCACATCGTCGGCGTGTCGTCGCTGGCCGCCGGGCACCTGACCCTGGTGCCCGCGCTGCGCGCCGAACTCGCGGCGGCGGGACGGGAGGACATCACCATCGTGGTGGGCGGGGTCATCCCGCCGCAGGACTTCGACGCCCTGTACGAGGCCGGCGCGGCGGCGGTCTTCCCGCCGGGAACGGTCATCCCGGACGCGGCGTACGACCTGCTGAAGTCCCTGGCGGCCGATCTCGGCCACGAGCTGTGATCGCCTGATCCCATGCCTCCGCGGACGATCGACCTCGACAGCTACGTGACGGGTGTCCTGGACGGCTCGCGCGCCTGGATCGCGCGCGCCGTCACCCTCGTCGAGTCCTCCCGGCCCGACCACCGCGTGCTCGCGCAGCAGCTGCTCCAGCGGCTGCTGCCGCACGCGGGCGGCGCCGTCCGGGTGGGCATCACGGGGGTGCCCGGTGTCGGCAAGTCGACCTTCATCGACTCCTTCGGCACCATGCTCACGGGTCAGGGCCACCGGGTCGCGGTCCTCGCCGTCGACCCGACGTCCAGCCGGACCGGCGGCTCCATCCTCGGCGACAAGACCCGGATGGAGCGCCTCGCCGTCGACCCTGCCGCATTCGTCCGACCGTCCCCGACCTCCGGGACGCTCGGCGGGGTCGCCAAGGCCACCCGGGAGTCCATGGTGGTGATGGAGGCGGCGGGCTACGACGTGGTGCTCATCGAGACGGTGGGCGTGGGCCAGTCCGAGACCGCCGTCGCGGGTATGGTCGACACCTTCCTCCTCCTCAGCCTCGCGCGGACCGGCGACCAGCTGCAGGGCATCAAGAAGGGCGTGCTGGAGCTCGCGGACGTCATCGCCGTCAACAAGGCGGACGGCCCGCACGAGACCGACGCCAAGGCGGCCGCCCGCGAACTCGCGGGCGCGTTGCGGCTGCTGCAGCCGCCGGACGCCGCCTGGACGCCGCCCGTACTGACCTGCAGCGGCCGCGACGGCGCCGGCCTGGACGTCCTGTGGGAGCGGCTGCAGCAGCACCGCAAGGTGCTGGACGCGACGGGGGCTCTGGCGGCGAAGCGCAGGGAACAGCAGGTCGAGTGGGTCTGGGCGATGGTCCACGACCAGCTCTACGCCCGGTTGCACGAGAATTCGGAAGTGCGGCGCCTGACCCCCGAGTTGGAGACTCAGGTCCGCGCCGGCACCCTTCCGGCGGGACTGGCGGCGCAGCGGATCCTGGACGCCTTCTTCGGCTGACTCAGAGCGTGCAAGTCGAGCGCCGTGCCCCACCCCTGCGTGGGGCACGGCGCTTCGTCCGTTGCGGGGTACTCGAACCACACCACCTTGCCCGTCGCCGTCGGGTGCCACCCCCACGCGGCCGCCAGCGCCTCCACGAGCAGCAGACCCCGCCCGTTCGTCGCCTCCTCCCCGGAGCACTCCCGGCCCGGCAGCCCCACACCCCGGTCGGCCACCTCCACCCGCACCCGCCCGCCGCGCCGGAGGACGGTGACGACACATCGGTCCTCCGTGTGCACCAACGCGTTGGCGATCACCTCACTCGCGCACAACTCAAGTTCCTCAAGGGCGACTTCGGAGAGCGACACGCCCCACTCCCGCACGATCGCCACCACCAACCGCCGCGCCCCCGGCACGGCGCCGGGCCCCGGCGGCTCCCCCCACTCCATCGGGACAGGAAACCGGGCATTGCTCAATGGACTGATCACCACGTGCACACTCCAAGCCAGCCAGGCGTACAACTGCCAGCGAATGGCCACTCGTCGGTGTCTCAACAGTCGCCGAGACACCGACACACAGCCAATTCCTCACGTTCAGTAAACGATCCATCACAATCATGAGACCATCGATCATGCGGTGTTCGCATATGGATATGCGAGCACCGCATCAGGCCTCTTCAGTTGGTGCGGTATTGCTCGTAGCCTTGGGTGGAGTGTTGAACTGGAATTCAGAGGTCATCCGGGAAGCATCTCGGGCGAGGGACTACGGCAAGATTATCGAGCTGACTCGAACCCACCAGCGCATGACGCAGGCGCAGCTGGGCCGGACGTGCGGGATGTCGCAGTCGGCTATCTCCCGACTGGAGAAACGAGGCGCCCACCCCTACGCCATGGACATCCTGCTGAGGGTCTCGCAGCACCTGGGAATCCCAGCAGCCCTCCTCGGACTCGCCGAATCCCCGGCCCGAGTACGAATCGGAACTGAGAGCGTGGATAGGCGTCAATTCTTCGGAGCGGCCGCAGCAGTTGCCGTATCGCCCGCGCTGGCCACCGCCATCGACTGTGCAGACAAGGCCGAGCAGCAGGCCTCCTCGCTTCGGCTTGTCACGACGTCCTACCGTCGCTTGGACGGATCGACGCTCTCCCGCGAGCTCGCGGAGGCTGTCCGACCACATCTACGGCTGATCCAGGGCCTCATTGGTGCAGCCCCGACCGATGCTCATCGGATCAGGCTCGCCGCCGTCGCGAGCGAGGCAGCGAGCCTGGCTGCTTGGCTGGCCTGGGACACAGGAGACAACGGATCAGCACGCTCGTTCTACGGAGCGGCCATCAAGGCCGCTCGGTCGGGAGCGAATCCCCTCCTTGCCGCTTATCAGATGGGGAGCCTTGCACAATTCGAGGCCCACGCCGGCAATGGAGCCATAGCACTCGGCCTCACAAAGCGAGCCCGCGGATTCCTGGATCCCGAGTCCCCCACCCTTGCCGACGCATGGCTGTCAGCTGTGGAGGCGCTCGGACACGCAGCCTCAGGCGATCAGCGCAGTTGCGACCGCGCACTGACGCTCAGCCGAGCTGGTGCCAATGCCAGCAATCACGGACAACCTCCGCCTTGGCCATGGGTATTCACGTTCGATGAGGCCAAGGTCGCCGGCTTCAGGGTGGCATGTGGCGCCAGTCTCGGACTCCCCAGGTGGGTCTCGGACAGCGCTGGACCTGCCCTCGCCACTGGTCACGCGAAGCAGCGTGCGCTCCTGATGCTGGACCTCGCGGCAGGACGGCTTGCCGCAGGGCAGATCGAAGCAGCATTTGCGCTCGCGGCAGAAGCTCTGAAGACCGGCCTCCAGTACCGTTCAGGGCGAATCATCGAGCGGAGCCGCGCACTTCGACGGTCGCTCAGCACCTCCTCGCTACCCAAGGTCGTGAGGGAGTTCGATGACCGTCTCCACGGCGTCTACCTCTAGGAAAGGACAGCTATGCGAATCGGGATCACGGGGCACCGAGGGCTGACGGCCGAACTGGAGGCGCAGGTCCGGCAACTCCTCGAAGACGCCCTCCCGAGCGAGGACCCCTCCACCCTCACCGTCGTGTCCTGCATCGCGGACGGGCCGGACTCGTGGTTGGCGGAGCTCGCACTCAAGCGCGGAGGACGGCTGGAGGTCATCGTCCCGGCGGACCAGTACCGGGACGGGCTTCCGGCGCGGCATCACCCCGTCTACGACCGCCTGTTCAACTCTGCCACCGCCGTACACCGCACCGGCCACCTGGAGTCCGACGAGACCGCCCACCTGGCCGGCGGTGAACTCCTCATCGACCACATCGACAAGCTCGTCGCCGTCTGGGACGGCCTACCGGCCCGCGGCCAGGGCGGCACGGCGGACGTGGTCGCACACGCTCGCCGGCGCGGCGTGCCGGTCGAGGTGCTCTGGCCGAAGGGCGCGCACCGGTAGCGGCGGTCAGGCGGGACGGACCGCCGCTACGGCGTCGGTGTACAACCCGGTGGTCAAGTCCCCCTCCTCCACGCCGAGTTCCTCCAGCACCGCACGGACCGCGGCGAGCGCCGATCCGAGATCGGCCTCGCCCACGGCTGCGGTCTCCACCTCGATGAACGTGGCGTCCCCCAGCTCGGGCACGCGCACGAGCGTCGCGAGCAGCCGCCGGCCCCCACGGCCGAACTCGTAGTTGCGGCAACGCTTCTCGAACGCGATGCGCGGCACGAAGCCCAGCCCCCGGACGATCTCGTGCAACGCAGCGGCATCCTCGACCCTGGTCTCGGCCTCCGGCTTCGACCCGGACTCCTCGTCCACCCGGGCGCCCTTGTACGTCAGCACGGTGCGGGTGTCGTCCTGGCCGTGCACGGTACGGATCCGCAGCTCACGGTCGGCGCCCATCAGGCTGCCGTCCGGCGCGTCGTAGTACGTGTCCCGGTAGACCTCGGCACGGCCGATGCCGTACCGCTCCTCCAACTGCTTGAGCACGCCTTCCGGATCCCGCACGACCGCCTTGAGCTCCGCTTCGATCGCCATCCCAGCTCCCTCCGTCAGATCACACGCTCACCGCTGTCCACCATGGCATCGAACTGCCGGCACCAGCCCCGGTACAAGGGACCGTGCGGAGCGGGCAGCACCTTGTAGGTTGCCGACTGGTGTCCTTCCCAATCCGCGTCGAAGGATCCCACGAAGAGCGTGCGATCCAGCCTGATGACCCGCCACACCGGCACCGTCCGGTACAGGTACACCTCGACCCGCGCGCAGTCGGAAAGCTCCCGAAGTCGAGCTTCCGCGAGTCGGATGCCCCCGGCGAGCGAGGCGGTGGATTCTCCGATCTCGGCAGCTCGGCGCTCAGCGGCCGGCGATTCCGGATCAAGGAGCAGCACCCGTAGACGGGGGGCCGGGCCACCATCGCGGTCCAGATGCTGGCGGAGCAAGGAGTCCCGCAAGGCAAGGAGACCAAGACCGCGTACGGCCAGGACGTCCAGTTCGGCTGCCGATCTCGCCGCCCGTTGGATCTCGGCGGACGCCGATGCCTGGTCGCTGTACACACGGACGATCTCGGGAAAGGCTGCCAGGTCGAAGGCAGATCCGGGTGTACGTCGGCCGTCCGAGCGTGGCGCCAGCCCGAGGAGTCGCCGCGCATCATCGGGAAGGTTGAGCCCGTCGGCGATTCGCTCGAAGACGTCCAACTTCGTCACCAGCCGACGGCCGTTGAGGATCTCATTCACCCGGCCTTGCGTCATCCCCACCTGGACCGCCAATCGGGCCTGACTCGCACCGCTGTGGTGCTGCACGTAGCGGAACAGGGCGGCCACGTCGCGATCCCCCAAGGCACACCGAACCTGCTCGTTCTGCCAGGCAAGGTCAGCGAGCCTGATCGGTTCGAGTGCTGTGCCCATGAGGCGAACCTCTCGTCAGTCGATCCATCCCACAGTGAGATTACCGCTTGGGTATCGGCACTCACGTTCAGTGACACGATCCTTCATGTGTGACCTGCCAAGGAGCCCCCAGTGGCACTGAGGCGAACTCCGCTGTCCCACAACGGTCATGGCACACCAGCCCCACGAACGACAGGATCAGGCGCATGACCACTCCGTTTCCCAAGCCCCCGCGTCCCCCCGCGCCGCCGGGGCCCGGGCCGGACATGCCGGTGAGCGGACCGGCCGACAGCAGCACCACGACGACCATCACGACCAGGTAGGAGAATCCCATGGGATGGGGCCTCGGTAAGGACGGCAGCTCCGGCGGCGGTACCGGTGCCAACGACGGCGGTCAGGGCAAGCACGCGGGCAACAAGGACTTCAACACCACCCCGCAGAACCAGGACCACCAGTCCGGAAAGTCCGACAGCAAGCACGGCAAGGACAAGGACGACGACCGCAAGTGACCGACAGCCGGAACAACCTGGAGCAGGTCGGCACCGCCGGCCTGCTCCAGGCCGTCTCCCACCACCTGGGCCATGACATGGCCCCCGAGTGGCGCAAAGCCGCCGAAGCGACTCCGCGCCACCGTTTCCTTCCCGACCGGATCTGGCTGAGCAGCGACGGCGACGAGTTCGCGCTCTGCGATCGCGGGCACGATCCCGAACGGTGGTTCGCCGCCGCCTACGCGGACGGCCCCGTGGTGACGCAGATCAACGACGGGCAGGAGGTGGACGACCTGTCCGACGCCCTTCCGTCCTCCTCGGCCTCTGCTCCGTCGATCGTCTTCCAGATGCTCGAACTCCTCGGCCTCGAACCAGGAATGAGAATCCTCGAAATCGGCACCGGCACGGGGTTCAACGCGGCGCTCCTCTCCCACCGGCTGGGCGACGTCAACGTGACCACGATCGAGATCGACCCGGATGTCGCAGAACTCGCCCGTGCCAACCTCACGGCCAACGGCTACGCGCCGACCTTGATCTGTGGCGACGGGAGCCAGGGCTGGGACGCCGGCGCGCCGTACGACCGTGTGATGGCCACCTGTTCGGTGCGAGAGGTTCCCTATTCCTGGATCAACCAGTGCAGGCCCGGCGGAGTCGTCCTCACTCCCTGGTGCGACGACTGGAGTCACGGTGGGCTGCTCCGCCTGACCGTCGCCGACGACGGGACGGCCACCGGCCGCTACTCCCCCGACAGCGCTTTCATGCTGATGCGCACCCAGCGCCTCGACCTCCGCCTCTTCCGCGACGTCGTCCTGGACGAGCACGTACCGACGGAGTCCACGACCACCCTCGACCCGTGGGCCGTCGCCGATTCCGCCTTCGAAACGCAGTTCGCCCTCGGCCACCGCCTCGGCGACCTCTGGTACGCCTGGCACCACGACCCGGAGGTCGAGGGCGTGGCGACCCGCCTCTGGGTGGCCACGACCGACGGCGACTCCTGGGCGGCCGTCGACTGGGACGGCGCCGAGAACACCGCGCACTACACCGTGTGGCAGCACGGCCCGCGCCGGCTCTGGGAAGAGGTCGAAGCCGCTCACCGGTGGTGGCTCGACAACGACCGCCCCGGGCCGGACCGGCTCGGCTTGACCGTCACGCCCGAGGGGCACACCGCCTGGCTCGACCACCCGGCGAACGGGTGGCCCTTGGGAAGGCCCTCGTGACGCCGGAGCGGGGGGGCCCCCCCCAGCGGGTGGGGCACCCGCCCCACGTGTACCGGTAGAAGGA
>NZ_JBSHBN010000134.1:0-7606 GCF_053612025.1 Kitasatospora sp. NPDC054768 | reverse complement strand
TGGGATTTCCCGACCCGCCGGGGGGCCACCCCGCCGGGCTCCACCCCCGGGCCACGGGGGGGCCTTGGTTACGGCCCTGTGCCCGCCGGAGGGGGGGCCCCCACCTGTCCGTGGGGCACCGCGCTCCGTGTTCTCCGGAGAGTCCGGGCTCGGCCCGGAGGCTCGGTCCGGGCCGAGCGGCCCGGCTGTCAGGAGTACGCGCCCGTCAACACTGCGCGAATGAGCAACGCGAAGGAGGCCGTGCCGTCGTGTCGCAGACAAGTCCCGCTCAGCCCCGGCGGACGGCCTGGCGGGTGCGGCGGGCGAGGCGGTGGGCGCGCTGGACGGCGACGAAGGCGGGCATGGAGTCGGCCTGGGTGAGACGGTACTTGAGGCGGAGTTGGGGGCTGAGGCCGCTCTGCGCCTCGGGGCCGATGGCCCGCAGGAGGCGGGTGACGTGCTGCTGGTAGGCGGCGCGGTAGGCGCGGTCGCCGTCGGGGACGGTCCAGAAGAACATCGGGATCTCCTCGACCAGGCAGTTGCGGTCGTAGGCGCGCAGGTGGTCGGCGAAGGCCGGCTCGGGGCGGGCGAGCAGCCATTCGCGGACGAGTTCCATCGAGCGGACGCGGTCGACCAGGCCGCGCGGGTCGGTCTTCTTCTGGGTGATGGAGAGGTCGCCGTCCTCGCGCACCCGCCAGTGGTAGATCGGGTCGGCGAGCACGTCGACGCGTTCGGCGAGGAAGTGGTGGGGCACGCTGACCGGGGCGTCCTCGTACAGGATGCCCTCGGGGTAGAGCAGGCCGGCGCCGTCGAAGAAGGTGCGCCGGTAGACCTTGTTCCAGGCGGTGCGGTCGGTGACGAGCGCGGGCAGTTCGCCGACGTGGGTGCGCAGCCGGGTCTCGCGGAACGGGCGGCGGTGGCCGTGCGAGGGGCTGAGGCCGGTGGTGCGCAGGCGCAGCGCGTTGCCGGCGGCGAAGTCGGAGCCGGTCTCGTCGAGGGTGCCGATCATCAGCTGGTAGGCGTGCGGCGGCAGGGTGTCGTCGCTGTCGACGAAGGCCAGGTACTCGGTGCCGGGGGTGAGGTGGCGCCAGCCGGTGTTGCGGGCGGCGCCGAGGCCCTGGTTCCGCTGCCGGACCAGTCGGAAGCGCGGGTCCCGTTCGGCGTACTCCTCGGCGATGGCGGGGCCGTCGTCGGTCGAGCCGTCGTCGACCAGGACGCACTCGAAGTCCTCGAACGTCTGGGCCGCGATCGAGTCCAGGCACTCCCCGAGGTAGCGCTCGACGTTGTAGATCGGGACGACGAGGGAGAGACGGGGGGCCATCGCACGGCCTTTCGCTCAGGAGCGGACGGGCCGGGCGGCCGTCGACCGCCGGTCACCGACAGTGGCCCGAGCATACGGACCGTATGCGACCCGTGGGCGAACGCCGGGTTGAATCGAGCGAGCGGATCGGTGCATCCATCGGTCCGTCGGCCGTCTCCGACGGCGACCCGCCCGCACGGGCGGCCCCTTGGGGCGCAAGGGGAAGGCCCCGGACCGCCCGACCGGTCCGGGGCCTTCCCTCACCCGCTGCGGGTCAGGCGCTCTTGACGGCCGCGAAGCGGTCCGAGACGTCCTGCCAGTTGACGACGTCCCACAGGCGGGTGACGTAGTCCGGGCGGACGTTGCGGTACTGCAGGTAGTAGGCGTGCTCCCAGGCGTCGAAGGCGAGCAGCGGGGTGGTGTTCTGGCCGACGTTGCCGTGGTGGTCGTAGACCTGCTCGACGATCAGGCGCTGACCGAGCGGCTCCCAGGACAGGATGCCCCAGCCGGAGCCCTGCACGCCGGTGGTGGCGGTGGTGAGCTGCTTCTTGAAGGCCTCGAAGCTGCCGAAGTGCTCGGTGATGGCGTCGGCCAGTTCGCCCTCGGGGCGGTCGCCGCCCTCGGGCGAGAGGTTCTGCCAGAACAGCGAGTGCAGCACGTGGCCCGACAGGTGGAACGCGAAGGTCTTCTGCAGGCCGACCAGGCCGCCGAACTGCTCCTTGTCGCGGGCCTCGGCCAGCTGGTCGAGGGTGTCGTTGGCGCCCTTGACGTACGCGGCGTGGTGCTTGGAGTGGTGCAGCTCCAGGATCTCGGCCGACATCGCCCGCTCCAGCGCGGAGTAGTCGTACGGCAGGTCGGGAAGCGTGTAGGTGCCCATCAGGACACGGCCCCTTTCGGCGGGTTGAACGGTGGTGATCGTGCCGGGACAACACTATTGCGTATCAGTTGCAAGAACGAAGCATGGGCTCCTGCTTATTCCTCACACCCCGTCGGGCACAATGGCCGCCGTTCAGCGCGCCGGCCGAAGAGGGTGGGTGACCGCGGCGGGGCGGCGGCGACACCGGGCCCCCGGCGGGTGATGCGGGCCCGACGCCCGTACGGCCCCCGGCCCGCGCGCGACTCCCGGTCGGGTCCGGAACCTCCACGGACCCGGCACCCGGGGCGGACCTGACAACGTTTCGGTCTCGCCGCCCGGTAATCCTTTCCCGGGGCTTCCCTCCGCGTTCTCCGTTGTGCCATTTTACATGTCACACAGCAAGGCCCGTGCGCCCCACGCAGCACGGCTCCCCCACCCTCAACGGCCCCGGAGGCCCCCACAGATGCGTCCCTCCTCGATAGCGAAGGACGCCGCGCGCAGACTGCCCGCGCTCGGCACCGCCCTTCTCCTCTCGCTCGGCCTGTTCGCGCCGGCCGCCCAGGCCGCCGGCACCCCCGGCTCCGCGCCGGCCGGGAGCCCGGCCGCACCCGCCTCCTCGGCCGGGAAGGCCGCGCCGCGCACGATCCCCGTGCCCAAGTCCCCGGACACCCCCGAGGACGCCCGCCCGCTCGCCTCGGACCCGCGGGCCAAGGCCACCGCCCCGACGGCGGGCAGCTCCGTCGGCGCCGGCAAGTCGGCCCGGCAGTTCTCGGCCGCGGCCGCCTGCGACGTCTCCGCCTTCACCGGCAAGTCCGGTGCCGCGCTGGTCCAGCAGGTCAAGTCGTCCGGCCTCGACTGCGTCAACACGCTGTTCCAGCTGGCCGGCAACGACGCCAAGGGCGCCTTCAACGAGGCCCAGATGGTCACCGTGGCCAACGCCCTGCGCGACACCGCCGCCACCTACCCCGGTGACAACTCCACCTCCGCCGGGCAGCTGGTGCTCTTCCTGCGCGCCGGCTACTACGTGCAGTGGAACAACAAGGACGTCGTGGGCCCGTACGGCGACGGTCTCAAGAACGCCATCCGCGGCGCGCTCGACGCCTTCTACGCCGCCCCGCACAGCAAGGACGTCACCGACGCCAACGGCGACACCCTCGCCGAGGCCGTCACCCTGATCGACAGCGCCCAGGAGAACGCCCGCTACACCGGCGTCGTCAAGCGGCTGCTGAACGACTACACCGGCAGCTGGCCCGCGGCGATGACCACCGCCGTCGCCAACACCGAGACCGTCATCGAGCGCGGCTTCGACCTGCCGGAGTTCGTCGCCGCCCTCCAGGCCGACCCGTCCTTCGCCACCACCGCGGCGTCCTTCGTCACCCGCAACAGCAACCTGATCAACGGCGGCGACCTGGTCACCAAGATCGGCATCCAGCTCGGCAACCTGGTGGCCAACGACGCGCTGCGCGCCCAGGGCCGGCCGATCCTCAAGGATCTGATCAACCGCTACCCGCTGGTCGGCAACACCGGTCCGCTCACCATGAACCTGCTCTGGTTCGCGGAGAAGAAGGACGTGGGCAACTGTTCCCTCTACGGCACCTGTGACATCCCGGCCAAGCTGGTCCCGCTGGTCCTCACCGTCGACCACACCTGCAACGCCAACCTGCGCATCCGCGCCCAGGACATGACCGCGCAGCAGCTCGCCGACACCTGCGCCAGCCTGATCAACCAGGACGCGTTCTTCCACAAGATCGTCAAGGACGGCGGCCCGGTCGCCAACGACAACAACACCAGCCTTGAGGTCGTCGCCTTCGACGACTACTACAACTACAGCCTGTACGCGTGGGAGATGTACAAGATCGAGGTCGACAACGGCGGCATGTACGAGGAGGGCGACCCGGCCAAGGCCGGCAACCAGGCCCGCTTCATCGCCCACGAGGCCTCCTGGCTGCGCCCCCAGTTCCAGATCTGGAACCTCAACCACGAGTACACCCACTACCTCGACGGCCGCTACGACATGTACGGCGACTTCGAGGCCGGCATGACCACCCCGACCATCTGGTGGGTCGAGGGCCTCGCCGAGTACGTCTCCTACAGCTACCGCGGCGAGCACTACGACGCCGCGGTCGCCCAGGCCGCCAAGGGCACCTACACCCTGAGCACCCTGTTCGACACCACCTACGACAACGCGGACTCCACCCGCGTCTACAACTGGGGCTACCTGGCGGTCCGCTACATGCTCCAGTCGCACCCGCAGGACGTCGACGCGCTGCTCGCCAAGTACCGCGCCGGCGACTGGAACGGCGCCCGCACCCTGCTGAAGACCACCATCGGCACCTCGTACGACGCCGACTTCGCCACCTGGCTCAAGCAGTGCGGCGCCGACAACTGCGGATCGCTGCCCACCAACCAGGCCCCCCTGTGCACCGCCGCCGACGCCCGGCAGTTCGACAAGAACTGCCGCCGCGACAACGTGGCCGCCACCACCGGGAACTACAGCTACAGCTTCCTGACCCTGCCGGCCGGCGTGAAGCAGCTGACCATCACCACCAGCGGGGGCACCGGCAACGCCGACCTCTACTACAACGCCGGCTCCTGGGCCACCACCGGCTCCTACACGGCCAAGTCCACCACCAGTGGCAACGGTGAGACCCTGACCATCACCAACCCGCCGGCCGGTTACGTCTTCTTCAGCCTCTACGCCCAGCAGGGCTTCGGCGGCGTGACCGTCACCACGACCTACAACTGACCGACCGCGTCACAGGCGCCGTACGCACCGTACGCGCGCACCGTACGCGCGGAAGGGCCCCGCGGCTTCGCGGGGCCCTTCCGCGTTCCCGTCCCCCTCCCCCGCCGCGAATATCCACGGGTTATAACGATTCGACCATCGAATAGATCGTCAACACCCCGTAAGAGATCGCATATTCCTCTGTCGAGGGGGTGTCCGGACGGCGAAGTTTCGGTTAGTGTCCATGAACAGATCAACCGGTTCGGCCTCCGGCAACGGAATGTCGAATAGTTCTGATGGCTCGGGTTCGGCATTATCGCCGCACCCACCAATCCCCGGAATGGAGAGTTAGTCATGAAGATGGTCAAGGCGCTCGTCAAGAAGTTCAAGAAGAACGACGACCTCGCGAACCACGCGTGGGTGCTGCACGTTATCTAACGTGGCCAGCCGCTGGCGGGGGCCCGGGTCGGCCGTGCCCCCGCCGGCGCCACGGCGCGTCCGGGATTCCCCCGCGCGCCGTACCGAACGCACTGACCAGCCATTTCGCATTGGAGGCCGGATTCCCGTGGAAGAAATGGCGACGGCAACCGCGCGCAGCCATTCCATCGTGTTCGCCCCGAGGATTCAGGAGCTACTGGCCAGGGACGAGAAGGTGTTCCGGATCGACCCGGCGAAGGTCGGCGTCTCGGACTCCCGACTGATGGCCGAAATCGTCGCGGCCCGCCCCGTCCTTTCCAACGAGCGCTCGGTCTACAAGCCCGCCGCCGGCTCCGACATCCCCCACGACAGCGCGACGCGCACCATCCGCGCACTGGGGCAGGACGCCATGGCGGGCATCCGCAAGCCCCCGCCGCCGGCGCGCGGCATGTCCGGCTCCTGGCCCTACGCCGGCACCTCCTACCTGCGCCGCTGGCTGTTCTCCGCCGACCCGCTGCCGGTCTCGCTGCTGTGGAAGCGCGGCGTCACCCGCTCCGACACCCTCTCCCGGCTCGTCGACCGCGCCGTGACCCGCTGGCCCGGCTCCGCCGACCAGGACGGCCGCACCGCACTCGCCGGGCTGATCCGCGACGCCGACGACCCGCTGGAGCGCAAGCAGGCCGTCGCGATGTACCGGCGGGCGACGGCCACCCTCTGCGACGGCGTGGCCGCGCTGACCGGCAACGCCCTGTGGCTGATGGGACCGGAACGGGGACGGCCGGAGCACCGCGCCGACCTCACCAATGTCCTCTGGGAGACGCTGCGCCTGCTGCCGCCCGCCTGGATGCTGTACCGCAACGGCGGCGCGGCGTACACCGAACTCCACCCCGAGATCCGGCCCGAGGACGACGTCGCGCTCTTCCCGCTGCTGATGCACCGCCACCCGGACTACTGGTCCGACCCGCTGGAGTTCCGCCCCGAGCGCTGGGACGGCGTCACGGACCCGGAGAAGACGCCCGGGTTCATGCCCTTCGGCTTCGAGGGCGCCCGCTGCTGGGCCAAGCACCTGATCGTGCCGCTGGCCGAGCAGCTGCTGACCACGGCCCTGGACAACCGGCTGGTCGTCCGCAGCCCGCAGCAGGACGCGCAGGTGCCGCTGCGCTCCCTGCTCTCCGTACGGTTCGAGGCGCGGGTCGAAGCCTGACGTCCCGGCATCCCGGCATCCCGGCATCCCGGCATCCCGGCGCCACCGAACACCCCTGACACCACGGGACACACCATGGAATCGCCCACACTGGCCGACTGGGTCGGCGACGTCGACGGCTTCACCGCCCGCCAGTGGCAGCGCGAGCCCGCGCTCTTCCCCCGGAAGGCCCCGGAGGCGCCGGCCGCGCCGTTCGACCTCGACGAACTGGACGCCGCCTTCGACGGCGGGCTGCTGCGCACGCCCTACCTGGAGATGGTCCGCTCCGACAAGGTGACCATCCCGCCCGAGGCCTTCACCACCTCGCGCACCGTCAACGGCACGACGCACCACGGCTTCGCGGACCGCGCGAAGGTGCTCGCCCAGCTGCACCGCGGGGCGACGCTGCTGCTGCGCTGCGTCGACCAGTGGCACCGCCCGACCGGCGAGCTGGTGGCGCGGCTGTCCGAGGAGCTCGACCGGCGGGTGGAGGCCTTCTTCTTCGTCACCCCGGCCGGCGGCCAGGGCCTCGCGGTGCACCGCGACGACGCCGACGTGTTCGTCCTCCAGGCCGCCGGGCGCAAGACCTGGTACGTCCACGACGCGCCGACGGCGGCGGACTGGCGGCTCGGCGAGCTCCCGGAGGACGAGCGCTCCCCGCTGCGCCTGCACGGCGTGCTCGAACCCGGCGGCGTGCTCTACATCCCGCGCGGCTTCGCGCACCGGGCGGTCGGCGCCGGGGGGCTGTCCGCCCATCTGTCGCTGACCGTCCGCGACCTCTCCGTGCAGGACCTGCGCACCGCCCTGGAAGGGCAGTTGGCCGAGGGCCTCGGCCTGCCTGCCCGTCCGCTCGGCGAGGCCGCGATCACCGACGCCTGCGCCGCTCTGCTCGACCACGCCCGGGCGAGGCTCGACGCGCTCGGGCCGGCGGACCTCCTGCGCGCCGCCCGCGCCGCCCGGACCGGCACCACCCAGGCGCCGGCGGCGCCGACCGAGACCGTGGAGACCCTCGCTGCGGCCGCCCGCACCTGGGAGTCCGGCGCACCCGCCGACGGACGCACCGGACTCGCCTCCGTCGGCCGCACCTGGCGCCGGCTGCGCGGCGCCGCCGAGTTGCCGGCGGCAGCGACGGGGCCCGCCCGGCGC
>NZ_JBSHBN010000133.1:0-25948 GCF_053612025.1 Kitasatospora sp. NPDC054768 | reverse complement strand
CCCCGGCCACGCCCGGACGGAACACCCCGACGGAACACCCCGACGGAACACCCCGACGGAACGCCGACGGGCCGGCCGCCCCCGCAGGGGTGACCGGCCCGTCGGCGTGCGCGGGCGCGTCAGGCCCGCTTCCCCCAGGCGGTGAAGACCGCGAGGGAGAGGTCCCGGAACTGCGGGTCGGCGAGCTCCCGGTACGCCGCCTCGAAGTCCTCCTCGGTGGCGAGTCCGGCGGCCACCACGGCCGGCCGGGTCTGCTCCAGGGTGAGCCGCCACCACTCGGCCTCGTCGTCCCCGCCGGCGATCAGCTGGAAGCGCGCGTCGTGGCCGAGGCCGCTCAGCCCCTTGCCCTCCAGCGGCACCGGCAGGCTGCGCGCCCATTCGGTGTCGGTGCCCACCGCGGTCTCCAGGTGGCGGCGGAAGGCCCGCAGCACGGTCCGGTAGCCGGGGTGCGGCGAGTCCTTGATCGGGAAGAAGGCCGGCTCCTCCAGCACCAGCGTCCCGCCCGGGGCCAGCCACTGGACCAGCCGCTCCACCGCCTTCTCCGGGTCGGGCAGGTGGATCACCACGTACCGGGCGTGGATGAAGTCGAAGGAGGCGGGCGGGAAGTCGTCGGTGTAGACGTCGTGGCGCAGCACCCGCACGCCGTCGGCGGCGAGTTCGTCCAGGAAGGTGGTGTCGAGGTCGGTCACGGTGACCTCGGCGCCCTGTTCGGCCAGCCAGCGGGCGACCGAGCCGCCGCCCCCGCCGACCTCCAGCACCCGGTGCCCGGCCCGCAGGCCGAGCCCCCGGAAGCGGCTGCGGGTGTGCTCGTCCAGGACGGACTCCAGCAGCCGCAGCCGGTGCAGTTCGGTGTCCACGGCGTGGCTGAACACCCCGTCGCGGTAGCGCTCCTCCTTCCACTCCCAGCGTTCGCCGGTGGCCCCGGCGAAGACGGACTCCGAGTCGGTCTGTACGGTCATGGGCTTCTCCTGTGATCGCGGGTCGTTGTGATCGCGGGTCGTGCCGTTCGCGGGTCGTTGTGATCGCGGGTCGTGCCGTTCGCGGGTCGTGCCGTTCGCGGGTCGTGCCGTTCGCGGGCCGTGCCGTTCGCGGGCCGCTGTCAGCGCCGGTCGTCGTGGTCGCCGGTCGTGCCGTTCGCGGGTCCGCCGGTTCAGACGAAGGCGAGGACGCGGACCGGGCCGCCGGTCCCGCCGAGGTGCTTGGGCGCGCCGACCACGGCGACCGCGCCGAGGTCGGGCACGGTGTCGAGCCCGGCGAGGCACTCGATGGCGTACTTGCCGGCCGGCAGCAGCACCCGGTGGGTGTCCGGGTCGGCCGGGCGGGTGCCGGGGTCGAGGCTGATCGAGTCGGTGCCGACGCCCACCACCGAGCGCTCGGTGACCAGGAAGTGCGCGGCCTCCACCGAGATCCCGGGGAAGCGGTAGAGCCCTTCCGCGGGGTCGAGGTTGAGGAAGGCGCCGGGGGTGTCGATCCGGTGCGCCCAGTCGTTGTCGACGGCGAGCAGCGCACCGTCGGGGATGCGGCCGTTGCGGCTCTCCCACGCCAGCAGGTCGTCGACGGTCAGTTCGGTGACGTGGTCGCGGGCGGCGCGCTCGCCGATCCGGACCACGGCCAGCGGTGCGACCAGGGTGTCGGCCGGGATCTGGTGGGTGGCCAGGCCGTCGTCGTCGAAGTGCGAGGGCGCGTCGAGGTGGGTGCCGATGTGCTCGTTGTAGGTGAGCTCGAAGGCGTTGTACTCGTGCTCGGCGAGGTTGGCGAGCCGCTTGATCTCCATCGGCTTGACGTACAGCTCGAACACCGGCCAGTCCGGGCCGACCACGTGGGTGAGGTCCCGGACGGCCCCGCGCGGCAGGCTGATCGGGGCTCTGGCCCGGAGCGGCGCCGAGACCTCGGCGGGCGCGGCGGCGACGGGCCCGGTGGCGGTGTGGCCGGTGGCGCCGGCCACCGTTTCCGGTGAGCACATGGGATTCCCCTTCCTTGAGAACGTCTACGGAAAAACAATCTCCTGAACGCGTTATGCTGATGGCCCCGCCCGCAGAAGGAGTTCCGATGGCCACCGCCCCGCGGACGCCCCGCCTCGCCTCGCCCAGCCGGACGGACGACGGGGGCGAGCGCCGGCAGTACTTCGCGACGCTCACCCGGGAGCGCCCGGACATCGCGCTCTGCCGGGCCACCACCGTGGTCGCCCGGGCCATCGACGAGGAGCTGACCGGCGCCCGGCTGACGGTGGCCCAGCACCTGGTGCTGAAGATGCTGGACGCGGTCGGGGCCTGCTCCCAGCAGGAGTTGAGCGAGCAGCTGCGGATCGACCGCAGCGTGATGGTCGGCTGCATCGACGGCCTGGAGAGCTCCGGACTGGTGGTCCGCGAGCGTCACCCGCGCGACCGCCGCGCCTACGCCGTCACCATGACCGAGGTCGGTTCGCGGGCCCTGGCCGAGGCGGAGGCGGGCATCGCCCCGATGATGGACCGGGTGTTCGCCGCGCTCACCGCGGAGGAGCGGGACACGCTGATCCGGCTGACCCGCAAGCTCCTCGCCGTCCAGCCGGGCGGGTGAGCCCCGGAGCGGGGCGGGCGGACCCGTTATCCGACCAGCGCCTGGTTGACCAACTGCCGCAGGCGTCCGTGCAGTTGGTGCGCACTGGAGGGCATCAGCTGGGTCAGGAACAGCACCGTCAGCCGCTCCGCCGGGTCCACCCAGAAGATGGTGGACGCGGCGCTGTGCCAGCCGTACTCCCCGGCGCTGGCCGGCACCCCGGCGGCGGCCGGGTCCTGCACCACCGCGAAGCCGAGCCCGAAGCCGACCCCGGCGGTGGGCATCTCGGAGAACACCGGCCGCCCGACGCTCTTCAGGTCCCCGCCGCCGGGCAGGTGGTTGCGCAGCGCGTGCCGCAGGGTGTGCCGGCCGAGCACCCGTACGCCCTGGTACTCGCCCTCGCCGAGCAGCATCTGGCTGAACCGGTGGTAGTCGGCGAGCGTGGTGACCAGTCCGGAGCTGCCGGAGAGGCAGTGGGGCTCGCGCAGCACGTCACCGCCGAAGGCGTCGTTGCGGACGGCCTTCCCGCTCGCCGGGTCGACGACGTAGAAGCCGGCCAGCCGGTCGGCCTTGTCGGCCGGGACGTGGAAGCCGGTGTCGGCCATGCCGAGCGGGCCGAGCACCCGCTCGGCCAGGAACTCGTCCAGCCGCCTGCCGGAGGCGACCTCGATCACCCGCCCGAGCACGTCGCTGGAGGCGCCGTAGTTCCAGGCGGTGCCGGGCTCGAAGAGCAGCGGGAAGGAGGCCCACTTGGTGACGCACTGGGCGAGGTCGAGGCCGGGCGCGGTGGTCCACTCGAAGCCGTTGGCGGTGTAGATCTCGTCCACCGGGTGCGCCCGGTGGAAGCCGTAGGTCAGGCCGGAGGTGTGGGTGAGCAGGTGCACGATCCGGATCGGCTCGGCGGCGGGGACGGTGACCGGCCGGGAGGCCGGCCCGCGCTGGTAGACCCGGACGTCGGCGAACTCCGGCAGGTAGCGGGAGACCGGGTCCTGGAGGCCGATCGCACCCTCCTCCAGCAGCACCAGCGCGGCCACCGAGGTGACCGGCTTGGTCATCGACCAGGACCGGTAGATGGTGTCCGGGGTCTGCGGCAGGCCCTTCTCGACGTCGCGGTGCCCGTATCCGGCGAGGTGGGCGACCTTCCCGCCGCGGGTCACGGCGAGCTGCCAGCCGGGCAGCCGGCCGTCGTCCACGTAGGCCCGGAGGTAGGAGTCGATCCGGCGCAGCCGCTCGGGGTCCAGCCCGACCTCGGCCGGTTCGACTTCGACTTTGATCTGCGACATGGCGTCCTCTCGCGGTCGAGCACTCTCATCATGTTTCGAATGTTCGAAGATAGTGGAAGCATAGAAAGAATCAACTCGGCACACAAGAGCGGAACTTGAGATCCCGTCCGGTCCACCCACTGGACTTCGAATGTTGCGCAAGTTTCGAACCATCAATAGGATCCGGAAGGATCCGCACCCCCTTCCGACCCGACCGGAGCTGGAGCCCCGCCCATGTCGCCCCTCGCGCTTTCCATCGACGAACTGCTCACCACCACCCGGGCGGTGCGCAAGCGGCTCGACCTCACCCGCCCGGTGGAACGCGAACTGATCGAGGAGTGCCTGGCCCTGGCCACCCAGGCCCCCACCGGCCGCAACCGCCAGCGCTGGGACTTCATGATCATCACCGACCCCGCCAAGCGCTCCGCGATCGCCGACCTCTACCGGCTCGGCCTGGTCCGCCCCCGCCAGCAGGTGGTCGGCACCGGCGTGGACCGCACCGTCGGCGACCAGCTGCGCCGACTCCGGCTCGCCGAGAGCGCCCAGCACCTCTTCGACCACCTGCACGAGGTCCCGGTCCTGGTGATCCCCTGCGTCCGGATCGAGGGCCGGCACGAGGTCGACTCCTTCGTCGGCCAGGCCAACACCTGGGGCTCGATCATCCCGGCCACCTGGCAGTTCATGCTCGCCGCCCGCTCCCGCGGCCTCGGCACCGCCTGGACCACCCCGCACCTGCACTACGAGCGCGAGGCGGCCGAGATCCTCGGCATCCCCTACGAGACCGTCCTGCAGGCCGCGCTGATCCCGCTGGCCCACACCATCGGCACCGACTTCCGCCCCGGCCCCCGGGTCGGCACCGAGCAGATCGCCCACTGGGACGCCTGGTAGCCCCCCTGGTGGGACCGCGCCCACCAGGAAGTTCTTGACCACCGATCAGGCCGATCTTTAGGATGGCTTCCATGTTCCGGGAATGTCGAGTCAACGGCCTTGCTGCCGCAGCGACTTCCGACTGCGCGACGCACCGCTGCCGCTGTCGCCCCTGAACTCTCCTCCCGCGTCCGCGCACCGACCGCGCACCGACTCGACGCCGGAAAAGAAATCTCCTCTCATCATCACGATTCCGCCCCCGCGGTGGTGCCCCCACGCACCCCGCCGATTCCGGCTGCCCGGAGTCCCGGAATCTCGACGGCAAGGAGAACGAACATGAGCCTGTCCCTCTACCGCCCCGCCGACCCCTCCGATCCCACCGGCCCCACCGTCCGCGTGCTCATCTGCGCCGCCTCACCGCTGCTGCGCACCGGGCTGCGCACCATCCTGCAGCGCTCACCCGGGCTGCAGCCCCTGACCGAGCTCTCCACCACCGCCAGGATCGCCCAGGCCTGCGCCGCCAAACGCCCGGACGTCGTCGTCATCGACGCCGACATGCCCGGCATGGAGGCCTGCGAGGTCAAGAAGCTCACCTCCGACCGGGAGACCGGGCAGCCCGGCGTCATCCTGCTGGTCCGCCCCGGCGACCCGGACCGGATGCTCGACTACCTCAGAGCCGGCGCCCGCGGCCTGGTCCTGCGCGACGGGCCCGAGTCCGACATGGTGCACGCGGTCCGCGCGGTCGCCGCCGGGAACGCGCTGATCTCCCCGCCGATCACCGCCGAGGTGGTCACCGAGATGGCCCGCCGGCTGCCCGGACCTCCGCTGCACACCCCACCGCTGCTCCATCTGCTCACCCCGCGCGAACAGGAGGTGCTCACCCTGATCGCGGGCGGGCTGTCCAACGCCGAGATGGCCGCCGAGCTCCACCTCAGCGAGAAGACCGTCAAGTTCCACGTCTCCAACGTGCTCGGCAAGCTGCGCGTGCGCAGCCGGGCCCAGGCCATGGTCTACGCCCGGTCGGGACACCGGGCGGCCGGATAGGGGCTGCGCGGCGTCACGTCTGCGGGGCCAGGGCCCGCAGCGTGTCGCGCATCCCCTCCGGCCCGGGGCCGAACTCCGGCACCGGCAGCACCGCCAGCAGCGGCGTGTCCACCCCCGCCGCCGCGAACTGCGCGACCCGCTCCCGGCACTCCCCCGGGGAGCCGTGGATCAGCAGCGCGTCGACCAGGTGCTCGGGCACCGCCTCGCACGCGCCGTGGAAGTCGCCCGCCGCCCACGCGGCGTGCGAGGCGGCCAGCTCCTCGCCGCGCCCCAGCCAGTCGTGGAAGCCGCCGTACGTCCGGGCGTTGAGGATCGGCCCGAGCAACTGCCGCCCCTGCCAGCGGGCGTGGTCGCGGTCCTTGGTCGGGCAGACGAACAGCCGGGCCACCACCTCCTTGGTGCGGCCCTCCTCGCCCATCGCCTCCCGCACCCGCGGTACGTCCGCGGCCGCCAGGAAGTTGGTCACCAGCCCGTCCGCCTCCCGGCCGGCCAGCCGCAGCATCTGCGGGCCGAGCGCGCCCATCATCACCGGCGGCACCGGGTCGGGCCGCAGCGCCGGGGTGTACCCCTCGATGGTGAAGGAGTCGAACGCGCCCCGTACCGTCCGGCCGGCCAGCGCGTGCTTCAGGAACCGCACGGTGTCGCGGACCTGACGGTACGGATGCTCGAACGGGATGCCGTTGATCCGGGTGACGAACGGCGGGCCGGAGGAGCCGACGCCCACCACCACCCGGCCGGGAGCGGCCTCGGCCAGCGAGGCGACCGTCATGGCGAGCAGTGCCGGCCCTCGGGTCTGCACCGGCACCACCCCCGTGCCCAGCCGCAGCGCGGGCGCCCAGGCCGCGGCGAGCGCCAGCGGGGTGAAGCCGTCGTAGCCCGCCGCCTCCCCGGTCCACACGTCGGTGTAGCCCAGATCGGGCAGTTCCTCGACCAGTGCGCGGTGGCGGTGCAGCGGGACGCCGCGCAACGGGAGCGTCAGACCGTAGCGGCCCACGGGCACCTCCCGGCGGTTCGCTCGCGGCGTTCACTCATCGGGTGTCCTTCCGCGGGAACGGCGGTGCGGGCCGGCCCCATTGCCTAAGATTGGATAGTACGCCAAAGTTCGAACAATCCATCGCACGACCAGGACGACCAAGGAGCCGCCATGCGGACCCCGAGCCACCCGGCCACCGACTCCATCCAGCTCGCCGGCATCTTCCACGCCCTCAGCGACCCGGCCCGCCTCTCCATCGTGACGGGCCTGTCCGAGGTCGACGAGCAATGTTGCAGCGACCTGGACATCCCCCTGTCCAAGTCGACCCTCTCGCACCACCTCAAGGTGCTGCGCGAGGCCGGCGTCACCACCACCCGGGTCGAGGGCACCCGCCGGCTGATGTCGCTGCGCCGGGACGACCTCGGCCAGCGCTTCCCCGGCCTGCTGGACGCCGTCCTGGACGCCGCGACCCGTGAGCCCGCCGACGCCCACTGATTCTCCCCGACACTCCCGGGGCGGCTCTTCGGCCGTACGACCGGTCTGTGCCCCGGCCTTTGGACCTGAATCGGCCCCGCCCGGCCCCACCGGGCGCGCCGGTGGACCAGGCTTGCCGCGTCCCTGCCGTCCGCAGCCCGCCCTGGAGGCCGCCGTGCCCGCCGACACCCGCGCCCACGAGACCGCCGCCCACGACACCCCCGCTCACGACACCCCCGCTCACGAGGCCGCCGCCCGCGCCGCCCTCGACGCCTTCCTCGACGCCCTCAACAGCCGCGACCTGACGGCCTGGGCGCGGACCCTGCACTACCCGCACGTCCGGGTGCACGAGGGTGAGGTGACGGTCTGGGAGGACGAGGCCGGCTACGTCGAGCGGTCCACCCCCGAGCTGGCCCTGCTGGTCGACTCCGGCTGGGCCCGCAGCGGCTGGGAGAGCGTCGAGCTGAGCCAGTCCTCCCCCGACCAGGTGCACGCCCTGGTCCGCTTCGCCCGCTACGACGCGGCCGGGGAGCGCACCGGCTCCTTCGACTCGGTCTACGTGCTCACCCGGCGCTCCGAGCGCTGGGGCGTGCTCGCCCGGATCGGCTTCCCGGCCGTCTGACCGCGGCGCCCCCCGGCCGCGGGAACGCCCCGGACACGACGGCGGGGCCGGCCCGGGAAGTCCCCGGCCGGCCCCGCCGCGATGCTCGCTCAGGCCGCTATCGGCCGCTGGCTGCGCACCGCCTGGAGCAGCCCGATGGCCATCCAGTTCGCGAACATCGAGGAGCCGCCGTACGAGACGAACGGCAGCGGGATGCCCGCGACCGGCATGATGCCCAGGCACATCCCTATGTTCTCGAAGGCCTGGAAGGACAGCCAGGCGATGACCCCGGCCGCCACGATCGTCCCGTACAGGTCGGTCGCCTGCCGGGCGATCCGGCAGGCCCGCCAGAGGATCACGCCGACCAGCGCGATGATCGCCAGCGCCCCGACGAAGCCCAGCTCCTCGCCGGCCACGGTGAACACGAAGTCGGTCTGCTGCTCCGGCACGAACTGCCCGACGGTCTGGGTGCCGTGGAACAGCCCCTTGCCGGTCAGCCCGCCCGAGCCGATCGCGATCCGGGCCTGCGCGGTGTTGTAGCCGACGCCGTTCGGGTCCAGCTGCGGGTTCGCGAAGGCGGCGAAGCGGTCGATCTGGTACTGGCTCAGCAGTCCGAACTTCCAGATCGCCACGCACCCGGCGGTGCCCGCCACCAGCAGGCCGAGCACCCAGCGGTTCGCCGCGCCCGAGCCGAGCAGGATGCCCAGCACGATCGCGGCCATCACCATCACCGAGCCGGCGTCCGGCATCAGCAGCACTATGCCCATCGGCAGCCCGGCCCAGAGCAGTCCCCGGAACACCGCCCGGTGCGAGGGGAACTCCCGCTCCCCCGCGTCCACCTGGTCGGACAGCACGACCGCCATCGCCAGCACGATCGCGAGCTTCGCGAACTCGGCCGGCTGGATCGAGAAGCCGCCGCCGAGCTGGATCCACGAGTGCGCGCCGTTGATGGTCGAGCCCAGCGGGCTGAGCGTCGCCAGCAGCATCAGGAGCACGCCGACGTACAGGAACGGCACGATCGTGCGGAAGCGCCGGCTCCCTATCGCTATCACCACGGAGCACAGCACCAGCCCGACCACGAAGTTGGTCAGGTGCCGGTACAGGAAGTACTGCGGGTCCCCGTGGGTCAGCGAGTCGCGCCCGCGGGTGGCCGACCAGACCAGCAGCGAACTGCCGGCCGAGAGGGCCAGCGCGGCCAGCAGCAGTATCCAGTCCAGCCGCCAGAGCGGGGAGTCCTTGGCCAGGGCCTTGGAGACCCCGCTGCGCTGCGGGGCCAGCCGCAGCTGCCGGTACGAGCCGTAGGAGGTCATGCCCGTCCCCTTCCCGGTCCGCGCGTGGGTTCGAGCGCGGCGTCGGCCGCGGTGTACGACGCCGGACGGTCGGCCGGCGGCGTCCGGTCGAGGAAGGCCGTCGCCGGGGCCGGCTGCGCGGCGGCCGCGTCGAGCAGCGCCGGAGCCGGTGCGACGGCCTGCGCCTGGGCGCCCGGCGCCGCGTCGACGCCGTACGAGACCGGCTTGATGATCGCGGTGCCGTCCGGGTTGAACTTCGGCAGCTCGGCCTGCGGCGCGGGCAGCAGCGCCTTGCCGGTGTCGATGCCGCCCTTGTCGTCCACGCCGTACAGCGCCTGGTAGATCCGGCGGATGGCGTCGCCGGAACCGCCGGAGCCGGTGCCACCCTGGCTTATCGTCATGACGACGGCGTAGTCCTTGCTGTACGTGGTCAGCCAGGAGGTGGTCTGCTTGCCCTCGACCTCGGCGGTGCCGGTCTTGGCGTGCAGCGTGATCTTGTCCTGCGGCCAGCCGTTGAACTTCCAGGCGGCGGTGCCGCTCTTGATGACGCTCTCGGTGGCCTGGTTGATGTAGCTGAGCAGCTTCTCGTCACCGGGGAACCTGGCGTCCTCGTGCGGGGCGATCTCGCGGACGAGGTCCCCGCCCGGGCTTATCACCGCCTTGGCGATGGTCGGCCGGTAGAAGGTGCCGCCGTTGGCCAGCGCCGAGTAGATCCGGGCCATCTGGACCGGGGTGACGAGGGTGTCGCCCTGGCCGATCGCGAAGTTGACGGCGTCACCGGCGCGCATCTGGTAGCCGTCGACGCAGTTCTCCCGGGCGATCTGGTCGGAGTAGCTGTTGCCGCCCTTCTGCCCCTGGGCGCACCAGGCGTCCTTGTTGTTGTCGTAGAAGGACTGCTTCCACTGCCGGTCCGGCACCCGGCCGGTGACCTCGGACGGCAGGTCGATGCCGGTCTTGGCGCCGAGGCCGAACTCGTGGGCGGTCTTGAAGAACCAGTCGCCCGGCTCCTTCTTGGGCTTGATGCCGCCGTCCTTCAGCCACTGGTCGTACGCCAGGCCGTAGAAGACGGTGTCGCAGGAGACCTCCAGCGCCTTCTCCAGGGAGATCTGGCCGAAGTTCTCGCTCTCGAAGTTCTTGAACTCGCGGCCGCCGATGGTCATGCTCTTCGGGCAGTCGTAGTGGCCGTCCAGCGAGTAGCCGGCCTGCACGGCGGCGGTGGTGGAGATGACCTTGAAGGTCGAACCGGGGGCGGACTGACCCTGTATGGCCCGGTTCAGCAGCGGGAAGTTGGAGTCCTTGCTGGTCAGCGACTGGTAGTCCTTGCCGCTGATGCCGCCCACCCAGAGGTTCGGGTCGTAGGTCGGGGCGCTCGCCATCGCGACGATCCGCCCGGTGTGCACGTCCATCACCACGGCGGCGCCGGAGTCGGCCTCGTAGTTGCGGTTGGTGACCTTGTCAAAGGTGTTCCGGGCGTCGTTCATGGCCTGCGCCAGGTTGTCCTCGACGACCTTCTGCACCCGGGCGTCGATGCTGGTGACCAGGTTGTCGCCGGTCTGCGGGGCGACGGTGCCGGCGTTGCCGATCACCCGGCCGAGGTTGTCCACCTCCAGCTTGGTGATGCCCGCGGTGCCGCGCAGGTCGCGGTCGTACACCGACTCCAGGCCGGCCCGCCCGATCTGGTCGGCCGGCAGGTAGCGGTCCAGGCCGCTCCTACCCGCGGTCTTGCTGACCTCCTCGTCGGTGACCGGCGAGAGGTAGCCGAGCACCTGGGCCATGTTGGCGCCCTCGGCGCCGGTGTAGCGGCGCACGGCGGTGGGCTGCGCGGTGACCCCGGGGAAGTCCTCGCGGCGCTCCATTATCTGCATCGCCTGCTGGGTGGTCGCCTCCTTGGTGACCGGGATCGGCTGGTACGGCGAACCGTTCCAGCACGGCTGCGGGGTCTTGGCGTCGCAGAGCCGGACCTTCTCCTGCACGTCCTTGGCGGGCATCCCCAGCACCTCGGCCAGCCGGGACAGCACCGCCTTGCCGCCGTCCTTCTGCTGGAGCAGCGAGGTGCGGCTGACCGAGACCACCAGCCGGGTCTCGTTGCCGGCCAGCACCCGCCCGGAGGCGTCCAGGATCTCGCCGCGGACGGCCGGCTCGACCACCTCGCGGATGTGGTTGCCGGTCGCCTTCGCGGTGTATTCCTTGGCGTTGCGGATCTGCAGGTACCACAGCCGCCCGCCGAGGGTGGCGAGCAGCGACAGCACCAGGATCTGCAGCACCACCAGACGGATCGTCACCCGTCGGGTGCGTCCGGTCTCGGGGATGTTGCTCACGTCTCGTGCGCTCCAGGATGCGGGGAGGTCGGGTGGTCGGGGCCGGGCCGGTTACGGCCGGCGGACGAAGCCGGGCACGCGCCGCTTCTTGTACGACGGGCCCGTCGAGGCCTCGCGGGTGGTGCGGTAGCGGGCCAGGGTGCCGAGGCCGGAGCTGCCCTCGTCGTCGTCCGCCGCGGCCACCGGGTCGCGCCCGAAGCGGCGGCCGAGGTACATCACCAGCGGCACCACGAAGGGCGCCAGCAGCAGGTCGTAGAGCAGGGCGCTGATCACCAGTCCGCCGAGGCCGACGTGCCGGGCCGCGGTGTCGCCGACCAGGGCGCCGACCATCGCGTAGAGCAGGGTGGAGGCGACCGCCGCGGCACCGACCACCAGCAGCGAGCCGGCCACGGAGCGCGGGCGGCCGTGGTCCGGGCGCAGCAGTCCGGCGGCGTAGCCCATCAGGCAGAGCACCAGCGCGTAGCGGCCGATCGCGTGGTCGGAGGGCGGTGCGAGGTCGGCCAGCAGGCCGCCCGCGAAGCCGACCAGGCAGCCGCCGGTGGGCCCGTAGACCATGGCCAGGCCGACCACGACGAGCAGCAGTATGTCCGGGGTGGCTCCCGGGAGCTGGAGCCGGCCGAAGACGCTGACCTGGAGGATCAGGCCGAACAGGACGAGGCCGGCGGAGACGGGGATGCGGGCGAGGCGCATGGCTCAGTTCCCCCCAGTGGGCTTGGCGGGCGGGGCGGCGGGCGCGGAGGCCGGGACCTGTCCGGGCACGGAGGCCGGGACCTGGCCCGGCGCGGCGGCCGGCTGGCCCGCGGCGGGCGCCGGCGGCAGGACGGCGTCGCGCGGGTCGGCGCGCGGCGGCACGACCACCACGCCGACCAGGTCCAGCCGGGTGAACTGGACGAAGGGCTCGACCATGACGGTCTTGGTCAGCTGGCCGGCGTTGGCCTGGACCTCGACGACCTTGCCGACCGGGACGCCGGGCACGAACGGGCGGCCGCTCTGCGAGCCGAAGGTGACCAGCCGGTCGCCGGCCTTGACCTGGGCCTTGCCGTTGAGCAGCGAGACCTTCATCGGGCTGTCGCCGCCGCCGGAGGCGAAGCCGATCTCGCCGGTGCTCTCCAGCCGGGTGCCGGCCGAGAAGCCGGGGTCGGAGGCGAGCAGCACGGTGGCGGTGGTCGGGGCGACGGTGGTGATCCGGCCGACCAGGCCCTGACCGTTGATCACCGTCATGTCGCGGGTGAGGCCGTCGTCGCTGCCGGCGTCGATGGTGATGGTCCAGGAGAAGCCCTGGGCCGGGCCGATCGCGATGACCTGGGCCGCCTTGACGGTGTAGCCGCCGGCGCCGGCGGTGCGCAGCAGGTCGTCCAGCTGCTTGGTGCGCCCGGTGGCCATGTCGGAGGAGGCGAGCTTCTGCCGCAGTTCGGTGTTCTCGCGGGCGAGCTGGTCGGTGCGGCCGCTGTCGGTGGCCGCGTCCCGGAAGGCGCGGACGGTGTCGGCGACCGGGTCCACGACGGTGGCGGCTCCGCGCTCGACCGGTCCGAGGACACTGGCGGCGGCGTGCCGGGCCGGGCCGAGCGGGGAGTCCTCACCGCCCTTGATGTCCACGGTGATCAGCGCGAAGGCGACGGCCACCAGCAGGATGAGCAGCAGCCGGCTCTCTCGTGTGTCCCTCACGGTGCTGGTACTGCCCCTTCGTACCTGGCCGCCGTCCGGGGCTGTGGGGCCCGGGCGGCGGCCCGTTCAGTCGAGTGTCGGATGTGACGCGTGGTACCGGTGGTGCGGCGACGTGTCAACGACGCGGCGAGGCGTCGAGTACCTGCTGGAGGGCCTCGAACTCCTCGACGCACTTGCCGGAGCCGAGCGCGACGGAGTCGAGCGGGTTCTCCGCGATGTGGATCGGCATGCCGGTCTCGCGGCGCAGCCGCTCGTCCAGGCCGCGCAGCAGGGCGCCGCCGCCGGTGAGCACGATGCCCCGGTCCATGACGTCGCCGGCCAGCTCGGGCGGGCACTGGTCGAGGGTGGTCTTGACCGCGTCGATGATCGCGTTGACCGGCTCGTCGATGGCCTCGCGGACCTCGGCGGCGGAGATCACCACGGTCTTGGGCAGACCGCTGACCAGGTCGCGGCCGCGGATCTCGGCGTGCTCGTCCTTCTCGCCCTCCAGGCCGAAGGCGCTGCCGATGCTCATCTTGATCTGCTCGGCGCTGCGCTCGCCCAGGAGCAGCGAGTACTCCTTCTTGATGTGCTGGACGATCGCGTTGTCCAGCTCGTCGCCGGCCACCCGGATGGACTGGGCGGTGACGATGCCGCCGAGCGAGATCACGGCGACCTCGGTGGTGCCGCCGCCGATGTCGACGACCATGTTGCCGGTGGCCTCGTGGACGGGCAGGCCGGCGCCGATCGCGGCGGCCATCGGCTCCTCGATGATGTGCACCTGGCGGGCGCCGGCCTGCGAGGAGGCCTCGATGACGGCGCGGCGCTCGACGCCGGTGATGCCGGAGGGCACGCAGACCACGACGCGGGGGCGGGCGAGGTAGCGACGGCGGTGGATCTTGAGGATGAAGTACCGCAGCATCCGCTCGGTGATCTCGAAGTCGGCGATCACGCCGTCCTTGAGCGGGCGGATGGCGACGATGTTGCCCGGGGTGCGGCCGATCATCTTCTTGGCCTCGGCGCCGACCGCGAGGATCCCACCGGTGTTGGTGTTCACCGCGACGACGGACGGCTCGTTCAGGACGATGCCCTTGCCCCTGACGTACACCAGCGTATTGGCTGTTCCGAGGTCGATCGCCAAGTCGCGGCCGATGAACGACAGGTTGCTCGCCATGGGGTGTGGGTGCCTTCCCGGGCTCGGAGTTCATGGGGGGGTGGACGAATGCGCGCCCACGCTTGGGCGGAGACCAGCTGAGCTGCCTTACCGGGCCCTTGAGTCGCGTCCATCGTAGTCACGCCGCGCGGCACGGACGTAGACGTGGGGCATACCGTCCATTGTCCGGGGCGTGATCGCATCTCCGAGGATTGGGACGCCGTGTCGGCGCCTCCAGTTCCCTATTTCACGATAAGAATGCCCCGGCCGGGCCAATGGTCCCGACCGGGGCGGACGAAGGTCCTGCGGGTGCGTCACCCGCTTCCCCGGGGTGTGTCACCCCTGGTCCCGCCGGGCGTGTCGCCCGGTCCGGGTCAGGCGTGCGCGGGGAAGAAGATCTTGATCTCGCGCTCGGCGGACTCCGGGGAGTCGGAGGCGTGGATCAGGTTCTCGCGGGTGATCGTCGCGTAGTCGCCGCGGATGGTGCCGGCGCCGGCCTCCAGCGGGTTGGTGGCGCCGGCCAGCATGCGGATGCCCTTGACGACCTCCTCGCCCTCGACGATCAGCGCGATCGACGGGCCGGAGGTCATGAACTCCAGCAGCGGCTCGTAGAACGGGCGGCCCACGTGCTCCGCGTAGTGCTGCTCCAGCGTCGCCCGCTCGAAGGTGCGCAGCTCGACGGCGGCGAACCGCCAGCCGGCCTTGCGCTCGATGCGGCTGATGATCTCGCCGGCCAGGCCGCGGCGGACGGCGTCGGGCTTGAGCAGGACGAGAGTGCGCTGGGACACGGTGCGTCTCCTGGGGATTCGGTTCGGCGGACAGTCGGGTCGACAAGCGGCGCCGACAGGGCAGAGATTACCTTGCGTACACGGCGTGTCGGTCCGCCGGTCCGGGCCTCAGACCTGTACTGCGGCGGCCTCCGCGGCGGCCCGGGCGGCCTTGAACTCGTCGACCTTGCGGCCGTAGTGCACCGAGCACCACCACAGGCCGGCGAAGACCACGCCGAGACCGAACATGGTCGGCAGGATGAAGCCGCCGGCGATCAGCCCGATCTGCAGCGCCCAGCCGATCTGCACCGCGCCGGGGCGGTCGATCATGCCGCAGAGCAGGACGCACAGCGCCATCGCGATGCCGCTGACCGTCCACACCTCCGCGCCGGAGACGTCGGTGAGCCGCACCGCGACCAGCGCCGCGAAGAGGATCAGCAACGCTTCGCCGATCAAGGTCGAGGAGCAGAGCGTCCTCATGTCACTTCCTCCCGAGCAGCAGGCGGGCCTCGCCCACCGTGATGACCGAACCGGTGACCAGCACCCCGGAGCCGCCGAGGTCGCCCTCCTCCTCGGCGAGGGTGACGGCGGCGGCGATGGCGTCGTCGAGCCGGGGCTCGACCTGGACGCGGTCCGGGCCGAAGACCTCCACGGCCAGCGCCGCGAGCGCGTCGACGTCCATCGCGCGGTGGGTGGAGTTCTGGGTGATGACGACCTCGGCCAGGATCGGCTCGAAGGCCTCCAGCACGCCGGCCACGTCCTTGTCCCCGGAGGTGCCGATCACGCCGACGAGCCGGGTGAAGCCGAAGGACTCGGTGAGCGCGGCCACGGTGGCGCGGGCGCCGTGCGGGTTGTGGGCGGCGTCCAGGACGATCGTGGGGCTGCGGCGGACGACCTCCAGGCGGCCCGGCGAGGAGACGCCGGAGAAGGCCTGGCGGATCTTGTCCACGTCCAGCTGCCCGCCGCGCGCACCGCCGACGCCGAAGAAGGCCTCGACCGCGGCCAGGGCGAGGGCCGCGTTGTGCGCCTGGTACTCGCCGTGCAGCGGGATGAAGACGTCCTCGTACTCCTCGCCGCCGAGTCCGCGCAGCGTCACCAGCTGTCCGCCGACGGCGAGTTCACGGCGGATCACGCCGAACTCCATGCCCTCGCGGGCGACCGTGGCATCCACCTCGACGGCGCGGCGCAGGATGGTCTCGGCGGCGTCCAGCTGCTGCTGGGCGACGACGGCGACGGCACCGGACTTGATGATCCCGGACTTCTCGACCGCGATCTCGCCGGTGGTCCCGCCGAGCTTGTCGGTGTGGTCCAGCCCGATCGGGGTGATCACCGCGACGGCGGCGTCGATGACGTTGGTGGCGTCCCAGGAGCCGCCCATCCCGACCTCGACCACGGCGACGTCCACCGGGGCGTCGGCGAAGGCCGCGTAGGCCATGCCGGTCAGCACCTCGAAGAAGGACATCGGCACCGGCTGCGCCGCGTCGACCATCCGCACGTAGGGCTCGATGTCGCGGTAGACCTCGACGAAGCGCTCGGGACTGATCGGGGCGCCGTCCAGGCTGATCCGCTCGGTGACGGACTCCACGTGCGGGCTGGTGTAGCGGCCGGTGCGCAGCTCGAAGGCGTTGAGCAGCTGCTCGACCATCCGGGCGGTGGAGGTCTTGCCGTTGGTGCCGGTGATGTGGATGGAGGGGAAGGACCGCTGGGGCTGGCCCAGGATGTCCATCAGCGCCTCGATCCGGTCGAGCGAGGGCTCCAGCTTGTTCTCCGGCCAGCGTTCGGAGAGCTCCACCTCGACGTCGCGCAGGGCGTCGCCGGTGCCGCCGTCGGCGGGGCGGATGGTGTACGGGTTCGGGTCGGCCTTGTCGCTCACGACCACAGTCTACGGAGCGCCGACGGGTCCTCCTCACGGGGTGAGAACCACCACTTTGCCCGCCCTTTGCCGTGATCGCCCATTTTTCTCCCTTTACTATCGATTTGGCGATTTGAACCGCAATGAAGCATCGATTCGCAACTGATGGGAGCCCCCCAGCCTTTGATCACAAGGAGCAGTTCGCCATGCCCGACGCCCTGCACGCATGGATCGTGCTTCGCCAGGACTCCGTCGTCCGGATCGCCGGACTGATCTCCCTGGCCCTCGTCGGCTACATGCTCCTGGTCTTCGGCCGCTTCCTCGTGTACTGGGCGGGCTCCCGGCACGCCTTCCGGCACGGCCGCCCCGCCGAGCCCGGCGACCCCGCCGCCTTCCAGTGGCACCTGGTGATCCCCTGCCGCGACGAGGAGGCCGTGGTCACCCAGACCCTGGACGGCCTGCGGGCCGGCGCGCCCGAGGCCCACCTGTGGGTGATCGACGACGACAGCGAGGACGCCACCCGCGGGCTGGTGCTCGCCGCCGCGGCCCGCGACCCCCGGATCCACCTCGTCCAGCGCCGCCGCCCGCACGCCCGGATCGGCAAGGGCGCCGCCCTCAACGCCGCCTACCGGGAGATCTCCGCCTCGCTGCCCGAGGGCACCGACCGCGCCCGGGTGGTGATCGGCGTGGTCGACGCCGACGGGCGGCTCGGCCCGGGCACCCTCGCCCGGGTCTGCAACGCCAAGGCGCTCGGCCGCCCCGACACCGGCGCCGTCCAGATCGGCGTCCGGATGCGCAACGCCGACGACGAACTCCCACTGCCCGGCCGCGGCCGGGCCGCCAACGCCCTGGCCCGCGCACTGGTGCGGATGCAGGACGTCGAGTTCCAGGCCACCAACACCGGCATGCAGCTGCTGCGCCGCCGCACCGGCAGCGTCGGCCTCGGCGGCAACGGCCAGTTCGTCCGGCTCACCGCCCTCGACTCGCTGACCGCCGAGGAGGGCCGGGCCGGCCGCCCCTGGCCGGAGCGCGCCCTGCTGGAGGACTACGAGTCCGGCCTCGACCTGCGGCTGGCCGGCTGGCGGCTCACCCACGTCACCGAGGCCCAGGTCTCCCAGGAGGGCCTGATCTCGCTGCGCCGCTTCCTCACCCAGCGCACCCGCTGGGCCCAGGGCAACATGCAGTGCCTGCGCTACACCGGCCGGGTGCTGCGCTCCCCGCACTACACCCCGTCCGGCAAGGCCGAGGTGCTGTACACCTTCCTCCAGCCGGTGGTCTGCGTCCTGCTGGTGCTGCTCTTCCCGCTCTCGCTCGGGATCACCGGCGCCGGGGTGGTGCTCTTCCCGGAGGAGACCGCCGAGTTCCAGCTCAGGTTCGGCCCGTGGATGCTGCTCGCCTTCGTGCTCGCCGCCCTGCCGATGGTGTTCTGGGGCTTCGCCTACCGCAGGGCCGTCCACCCCGACCGGAGCCGGCTCACCGCACTGCTCTGGGGCGTCCTGGTCTGGCTCTACGCCTACCACCTGTTCGTGGTCGCCACCCGGGCCGCGGTCCGGATGCTGCTCGGCCGCAACGGCTGGGCCAAGACCCGCCGCAACGCCGAGAAGGTCGCCGTCGGCGCCCCCACCGCGCTCGAGTCCTGACCCGCGTCCCGAGCCGCCCGCCCCCACGCCTCCTCCCCGCACCACGTCCCGACCGGAGTCCCGCATGAGCACGTGCCTGCCCCCGTCCAGCGTCGCCGTCGTCCTCGGTACCCGCCCCGAGCTGGTCAAGCTCGCCCCGCTGATCCACGAGCTCGGCGACGCCACCCGGCTGGTGCACACCGGCCAGCACTGGGACGAGGCGATGTCCGGCCGCTTCCTGCGCGACCTCGACCTGCCCGAGCCCGAGCTGCTCACCGGTGTCGGCGGCCGCCCCCGGGCCGGCCAGATCGCCCGCTCGCTGGGCCAGCTGGACACCGCCTTCGCCGAGGACCGCCCGGTGGCCGTGGTCGTCCAGGGCGACACCAACGCCACCCTGGCCGGGGCCCTGGCCGCCAACGCCCGGGGGGTCCCGCTGGTCCACGTCGAGGCCGGGCTGCGCAGCTTCGACCGGGCGATGCCCGAGGAGCACAACCGGGTGATGGTCGACCACGTCTCCGACCTGCTCTGCGCCGCCACCGGGGAGAACGTCGCCAACCTGCGCGCCGAGTCGCTGGCCGAGGAGCGGATCGAGCTCACCGGCAACACCGTCGTCGAGGTGGTCCGCCGTCAGCTGCCGGACGGGGCCGCCCGCGCCGCCCTGCTCGCCGCGCACGGGCTGCGCCCGGACGGGTACGTGCTGGCCACCGTGCACCGCCCGGAGAACACCGACACCGCCGAGGCGCTCGGCGCGGTGCTCGCCGAACTGGACCGGATCGCCCGGGCCGGCACCCCGGTGCTGTTCCCGATGCACCCGCGCACCCGGGCCGCCGTCGAGCGCTTCGGCCTGGACGGCCTGCTGGAGCGGCTGGCCGTCACCAGCCCGGTCGGCTACGGCGACTTCCTGGGCCTGGCGGGCCACGCGGCCCTGCTGGTCTCCGACTCCGGCGGCGTGCAGGAGGAGTGCACGGTGCTCGGCCGCCCGCTGCTGGTGGTGCGCCGCTCCACCGAGCGTCCGGAGGCGGTGGCGGCCGGCTTCGCCGCGCTGGTGCCGCCCGGCGAGGAGCTGGGCGCCCTGGCCCGCGCCTGGCTCTCCGACACCCCCGAGCGGCTCGCCCGGCTGGCGGCCACCCCGAGCCCGTACGGCGACGGCCTGGCCTCGGCCCGGATCGCCGCGCTGACCGCGGCGATCGCCGGGCCGGCCGGGGTCGGATCCGCACCACCGGCCGCGTAGCGCCCCCTTGACAGCAGAATTGGTCTACTCCACCTTGTGAGGCAAGTCTCCGTTCCCGACCGGGACTTGAGTTGTCGGTAGCTCCCGCACGCGCACCATCGACACCCCGGACGGCGTTCCTCCCCCACGAGGCGCCGCCGGGCCTCCCCCACTGGAGACGGAGTCATGCCACCTGCCCGACACCGGCGCCCGCGCGCCGTCCGTTCGCTGCTCGCCGGAGCGAGCGCCCTGGTCATCGGCCTGGGCGGACTCGCCCTGGCCGACGGCACCGGCGCCCACGCCGCCGACACCGATCTGATCACCAACGGCGGCTTCGAGACCGGGAACCTGTCCGGCTGGACCTGTTCGAGCGCCACGGTCCGGAGCACCGCCGCGCACTCCGGCACGTACGCCCTGCAGTCCACCCCGAGCGGGAGCGACACCGGCGAGTGCACCCAGACCGTCGCGGTGAAGCCCTCCTCCTCGTACACCCTGAGCTCCTGGGTCCAGGGCTCGTACGTCTACCTGGGCGCCCGCGGCACCGGCGGCACCGATCCGAGCACCTGGACCCCCGGCGGCACCGGCTGGACCCAGCTGAGCACGGGCTTCAGCACCGGCCCGAACACCACCAGCGTCACCGTCTACCTGCACGGCTGGTACGGACAGCCGGCCTTCGCCGCCGACGACGTCTCGCTGCTCGGGCCCGGCGGACCGCAGCCGTCCCCGAGCCCGACCGCCACCACCACCGCCTCGCCGAGCCCGACGGCCACCGCCACGGGCACCGGCAGCCCCACCCCCACCGGGACGTCGACCCCGACCAGGCCCCCGGGCCTGCCCAAGCACATCCTCACCGGCTACTGGCAGAACTTCGACAACGGCGCCACCGTCCAGCGGATCAGCGACGTCCCGGCCGCCTACGACATCATCGCGGTCTCCTTCGCGGACGCCACCGCCACCCGCGGCGGCCTGAGCTTCACCCTCGACCCCGCCCTCTCCTCCCGCCTCGGCGGCTACACCGACGCCCAGTTCAAGGCCGACATCGCGGCCAAGCGGGCGGCCGGAAAACGGGTGGTGCTCTCCATCGGCGGACAGAACGGCACCGTCTGGGTGGGCGATTCCGCCTCGGCCGCGAACTTCACCGACTCCGCCTGGGCGCTGATGCAGGGTTACGGCTTCGACGGGATCGACATCGACCTGGAGAACGGCATCAGCTCCACCTCCATGGGCCAGGCGCTGCACGCCCTGGCGGCGAAGGCCGGGAGCGGATTCGTCCTCACCATGGCGCCGCAGACGATCGACATGCAGTCGACCGGCATGGAGTACTTCAAACTGGCGCTGAACGTGAAGGACATCCTCACCATCGTCAACATGCAGTACTACAACTCCGGCGCGATGAACGGCTGCGACGGGAACGTCCACTCGCAGGGCACGGAGAACTTCCTCACCGCGCTGGCCTGCATCCAGCTCAAGGGCGGGCTGCGCCCCGACCAGGTGGGGCTCGGGGTGCCGGCCTCCACCAGCGCCGCCGGCGGCGGGTACCTCGCCGCCGGCACGGTCAACAACGCGCTGGACTGCCTGGCCTCCGGAACCAACTGCGGCAGCTACAAGCCGGACACCAAGTGGCCCGGCATCGGCGGCGCGATGACCTGGTCGACCAACTGGGACGCCAAGGCGGGCAACCCGGTCGCGAGCACCATCGGTTCGCATCTGCACGCCATGCCGTAGCCGGACCGGCCGGCCTGCCGGCGGCCCGGGTTCAGACCCCGGCCCGGGCCTCCGGCACATGCGCGGCGCCGCCGTGCCGACGGCGCAACTCGGCCGTGATCTCGGCCAGTTCGCCGTCGGGCAGCAGCGGCAGCATCATCGCGACGCCCTGCAGCAGGCCGCCGAGCAGGAAGGTGGTGTCCGGTGTCGCCGCCACCAGGCCGCGGACCTCGGCCACCTCGCCGGCCGCCACCGCCTCGATCAGCCGGGCGGCGCTCGCGGTCTCCTCGTCCACGTCGACCGCGCCGGTGTCCTCCGGGGCGCGCCGGGCCATCGCCCGCAGCACCCTGTCGCCGACCTCGGGGGCGTACGCCTTGCGGACGGCCTCGGCGGCGATCCAGGTGAGCAGGGTGGTCACCTCGCGCTCGGCGTGCTCGGCGAACAGCAGGTCCAGCTCGTGGTCGAACGCGATCTGGTTGCCGTGCCGGAACGCGAGCAGCAGGGTCGCCGCCCTGGCCTTGGCCTCCTCGACCGCCTCCACAGGCAGTTCGTCGGCCAACTCCTCGGTCACCACCACGCCATGCCCTCCCGTCCGCCGCTCAGCAGGAACGCTCAGCGGAAACACCCATTCGGAAACTCCGTGCACACGGTACACAGCGGACCTGCAAACTTCCGCGAACCCGCGCGGGCAAGACCGGAATCAATTCGCTCGGAATAGGACCTCACCCGGTCGCAGGATGATAATTCGCCGGAAGGGAGCAATGTTTCTGGGCTATTTGGTGTAGTGAAAGCACCCGGGTAGCCATTCCGGAAGCGAACACCGGAAAAACGCCCGAGGGGCCGCACCCCGCGTGTCGCGGTGTGCGGCCCCTCGGGGACCGGTCCGGGCTCAGCCCTGCGGCAGCGCCGCGAGCTGGGCGGTGATCCGGGCGATGTCGGCCTCGGCGGCCTCCTGGCGGCCCCGGATCTTGGCGACCACCTCGTCCGGCGCCTTGGCGAGGAACGCCTCGTTGCCGAGCTTGGCGGTGGTCTGGGCCTTCTCCTTCTCGGCGGCCGCGAGGTCCTTGGCCAGGCGCTTGCGCTCGGCCGCGACGTCGATGGTGCCGGAGAGGTCCAGCGCGACGGTGGCACCGGCGACCGGCAGCGAGGCGGTGGCCGCGAAGCCCTCCTCGGGAACGGTCAGCCGCAGCAGCGAGCGGATCGCGTCCTCGTGGACGGACAGCACGGTGCCGGCCAGCTCCAGCTGGGCCGGGACGCGCTGCGCGGGCTGGAGGCCCTGGTCCGAACGGAACCGGCGGACCTCGGTGACCACCTGCTGGAGGGTGGCGATCTCCGACTCGGCGGCCGCGTCACGGTAACCGCTGTCCTTCGGCCACGCGGCCACGACCAGCGACTCGGCGCCGGTGAGCGTCGTCCACAGCGCCTCGGTGACGAACGGGACGACCGGGTGCAGCAGCCGCAGCGTGACGTCCAGGACCTCGCCGAGCACCCGGCGCGAGGCGTCCGCCTGCGGGCCGCCCTTGGCCAGGGTGGTCTTGGAGAGCTCGACGTACCAGTCGAAGACCTCGTCCCAGGCGAAGTGGTACAGCGCGTCCGTCGCCTTGGCGAACTGGAAGTCGTCGTACAGCGCGTCCACCTTGGCGACGGTGGCGTTCAGCCGCGACAGGATCCAGCGGTCGACCGCGGTCATGTCCTCGGGCGCGGGCAGCGCGCCCTCGGTGGTGGCGCCGTTCATCAGCGCGAAGCGGGTCGCGTTCCAGATCTTGTTGCAGAAGTTGCGCGAGCCCTTGACCCAGTCCTCGCCGATCGGCACGTCGGCGCCCGGGTTGGCGCCGCCGGCCAGGGTGAAGCGGACGGCGTCGGCGCCGTAGGCGTCCATCCAGTCCAGCGGGTCCACGGCCGTGCCGGAGGACTTCGACATCTTCTTGCCGAACTCGTCGCGCACCAGACCGGTCAGGGCGACGGTCTTGAACGGCGCCTCGCCGTCCATCGCGTACAGGCCGAACATCATCATCCGGGCGACCCAGAAGAAGATGATGTCGTGGCCCGTCACCAGGACGTCGGTCGGGTAGAACTTCTCCAGGTCCGCGGTCCGCTCCGGCCAGCCGAGCGTGGAGAACGGCCACAGGCCGGAGGAGAACCAGGTGTCCAGGACGTCCGGGTCCTGAACCCAGCCCTCGCCGGTCGGCGGCTGCTCGTCCGGACCGACGCAGACGACCTCGCCCTCGGGGCCGTACCAGACCGGGATCCGGTGGCCCCACCAGAGCTGGCGCGAGATGCACCAGTCGTACATGTTGTCGACCCAGTCGAAGTAGCGGCGCTCCAGCTCCTTCGGGTGGATCTCCACCTTGCCGTCGCGGACGGCGTCGCCGGCGGCCTTGGCCAGCGGCTCGACCTTGACCCACCACTGCAGCGACAGCCGCGGCTCGACCACGGTGTGGCAGCGCGAGCAGTGGCCCACGGCGTGCATGTACGGGCGCTTCTCGGCGACGATCCGGCCCTGCTCGCGCAGCGCGCCGACGACGGCCGAGCGGGCCTCCAGCCGGTCCATGCCGAGGAAGGGGCCGTGCACGGTGATCGCACCGCGATCGTCCATGACCGTCAGGTTGGGCAGGTCGTGGCGCTGGCCGATGGCGAAGTCGTTCGGGTCGTGCGCGGGCGTCACCTTGACGGCGCCGGTGCCGAACTCCGGGTCGACGTGCTCGTCCGCGACGACCGGGATCTCACGGTCGGTCAGCGGCAGCTTGATGGTCCGGCCGACCAGGTGCCGGTAGCGCTCGTCCTCGGGGTGGACGGCCACCGCGGTGTCGCCCAGCATCGTCTCGGCCCGGGTGGTGGCGACGACGATCGAGTCCTCGCCCTCGCCGTAGCGGATCGAGACCAGCTCGCCCGGCGTGTCCTCGTGCTCCACCTCGATGTCGGACAGCGCGGTGAGGCAGCGCGGGCACCAGTTGATGATGCGCTCGGCGCGGTAGATCAGGCCGTCGTCGAAGAGCCGCTTGAAGATGGTCTGGACGGCCTGGGACAGGCCCTCGTCCATGGTGAAGCGCTCGCGCGACCAGTCCACGCCGTCGCCGAGGCGGCGCATCTGGCCGAGGATGCGGCCGCCGTAGCTCTTCTTCCACTCCCAGACCTTCTCGACGAAGGCCTCCCGGCCCAGGTCGTGGCGGGAGAGGCCGGACTCGGCGAGCTGCTGCTCGACCTTGTTCTGGGTGGCGATGCCGGCGTGGTCCATGCCCGGCAGCCAGAGCGTCTCGTAGCCCTGCATGCGCTTGCGGCGGGTCAGCGCGTCCATCAGCGTGTGCTGGAAGGCGTGGCCCAGGTGCAGGGCGCCGGTGACGTTCGGCGGCGGGATGACGATGGTGTAAGCGGGCTTGTCGCTCTTCGCGTCCGCGGTGAAGTAGCCACGCTCCACCCAGCGCTCGTACAGCTCGCCCTCTACGTCCGCGGGGGTGTAGGTCGTCGGGAGGGTCGCTGCTTCGTCCCCGGCAAAGGTGCTCACGGGGCGCTGGTTCGTCGTGTCGGTCACGACGCACAGTTTACGTAACCGGGGGGAGGGTCACGAACCGCTTTCGGTGCCCGGACCCGCCGCGCCCGGGCGGGCCCCGGTCCGCCACCGTGCGGTAGCGTGCCCGGGCACTCGTCCGGCGGACCGGACGGGCACGGAACGACTGGACACCACGACAGGCCGCGGGTGCGGCGGGGGAGCACGAACGCAGATGTACGGCCAGGGACAGCAGTACCCGCAGGGACAGCCGCAGCCCTACGGCGGCCAGCCGCCGCAGTACGGGGGGCAGCCGCCGCAGTACGGCCAGCCGCCGCAGCAGCCCTACGGCGCACCCCAGCCCCCGTACGGCCAGCCCCAGTACGGGCAACCGCCGCAGCAGCCCTACGGCGCTCCCCCGCAGCCGTACGGCACGCCGCCGCAGGCGCCGTACGGCCAGCCGGGCTACCCGCCGCCCCAGCAGCCCAAGGGCAAGGGCGGCCTGGTGATCGGGCTGGTGGTCGGCGCGCTGGTGCTGGGCGGCGGCGGCTACGCCGCCTGGTCGTTCCTCGGCGGCAAGGACGCGGGCGGCCAGTACAAGCTCACCGCCCCGCAGACGCTGCTGGACGGCTACGTCCAGAAGTCGGCGAAGGAGGAGGCCGCCGACATGAGCAAGCCCGAGGTCTCCAAGGTCGGCAAGGACCTGCACGCGGTGGTGGCCAGCTACGGCAAGGGCACCGACGTCAAGAACGTGGACTCGCTCTCGGTGATCGGGATCTACGGCGACCTCAACGACCCGGACCAGATCATCGCGGACTCGAAGAAGGACGGCGGCGGGGTCAGCTGGACCACGCCGATGACCGACTACCCCGCGAAGGACAGCCACGCCTCCGCCGGGAAGCTCAGCTGCGGCGTGATCAGCGTGATCGCCGGCAAGGCCGGGCCGACGGTCTGCGTGTGGGCGGACAAGTCCACCTACGGCCGGGTCACCTTCACGAAGATGAGCCTGGGCAGCACCGGCGGCGACAGCGGCCAGGGCGTCACCCCGGACCAGGCCGCGGAGAAGACCCGGGCGATCCGCGACGCCATGAAGGTCGCCAAGTAGCGCGCACGTGACACGGGAGGGGCCCCGCACCGGATCCGGTGCGGGGC
>NZ_JBSHBN010000132.1:11451-26075 GCF_053612025.1 Kitasatospora sp. NPDC054768 | reverse complement strand
GGGACAGGAGCCGGTGTGGCTGGCGACGAATGCCAAGTTGCCAGACCGGATCGGCCCCCGCCAAGACCCCCTCGCTACGATCCGCCGTCGTAGCCGCGCGCCCGGCTCCGATTCCAAGGAACCGCCGCCCCGGGCGCCTCGACCCCTCCCCGCCTGCGCGAACACGTTCCGCCCTGTGGCAGAAGACGGGCATAACGGACACTGCTAGCCGTCGTCGTTCATCGCATCCGTGTGTGAGCGCCCTCACCGCCCCGGGTTCGGCGGCATCGCTGACGGACCGGTCGCCGTCACACCGGGTCACCACCGACCGGCCGCTACTGAGACCCCCGCCACACCCCGCAGACGCGGGCGGCCGTCCGACGAAGGCAGCCACGGCTGGCGGCCCCGGACGGTCGGCAGCGCGGTCCAGCGGCGGACGGACCCGGCGGCCGTGGCCACCGCCAGACCGGCACCGAGGGCGCACAGGACGCCCACGACGTGGCCCCATTCGCCGACCCGCAGGGCCGGCAGCCAGCAGGCGGCGGCGGTCAGCGACAGGGAGACGGCCTTGAGGCGGCCCGGTCCAACGGCCGGGAGAAGCGGGCCCGGCTGGTGCTGCGCCGGCGTGCCGAGCGCCGGGCCCGGCACATCGAACGCGCGGTGCGCGAGGAGCGCAACGCGGCGGCCCGGGACCTGCACGACGTCGTCGCCGGCGACGGGTGGCTTCGCCCGGACGTCCACGACGACGGCCACATGGACGGGTTGGAATTGCCGCCGGACTGTCGGCTGCCAAGCTGCTGGCTGCTGGAACGGCGTGGCCCGGCGGCCCGAGGCGGGCCGCCGGGTCAGGCCCAGGTGCGGGCCGCGGCCAGCAGGCGCTCGCGGACCAGGGCCACGTGCGGGTTGGCCGAGCCGGCCGGGCGGCGGACCAGGTACGCGGTGTTGATCGGCGGATCGGCCGGCTCGTGGAGCAACCGCAGGGCCCCGGTGGCGAGTTCGGCCCGGCACAGGTAGCCGGGCAGTACGCTCCAGCCCGCGCCCGCGGTCACCGCCGCGACCACCGCCCGCAGGTCCGGCACGGTGACCGCGGCCCGGGCGTGCAGCCGTCGGTCGAAGACGTGCCGCCAGTAGCGGCGCGCGATCGGCAGGTCCTCGGCGTAGCTGAGCAGCGGGACCTCGGCCAGCGCGCCGGGCAGCTCCCGGCCGGCCAGCCGTTCGGCCCAGAGCGGGGTCGCGACCAGGACGAACTCCTCGTCGGCGAGCGGTTCGGCGAGCAGCGTCCGGCCGGGCGGCCGCCGGGTGGCGATCACCAGGTCGTGCTGCCCGGCCCGCAGTTCCGCCAGCAGGGGGTCGGTCAGCCCATTGGTGACCCGCAGCTGGACGCCCTCCGCGACGAGCGGGGCCAGCTCCGCCAGCAGGACGGTGCCGAGGAACTCGGCGGGCCCGGCGAGGTGGACCGGTTCCGGCACGCCGCCAGCGCGCCCGTCGGCGAGGCCCGCGAGGCGGTCCAGCGGCCCGGCCAGCCGGGTGGCGAGGTCGTCGGCGTACGGCAGCGGGCTGACCCCGCGCGCCCGGCGCTCGAACAGTTCCCGGCCGAGCCGTTGCTCCAGCGCCCGGATCTGCGCGGTCACCGTGGACTGGGACAGGCCCAGCAGATGCGCGGCCGCGGTGAAGGAGCCCGCCCGGTGCACGGCGAGGAAGGTCCGCAGCTGGTTGAGGTCCAGCGGGCCGGAGCCGGTGGTCGGCCGATCGCTCATGCCGGCGAGCCTACGGGATTCCGATGGCCGGCCGGCGGGCTCGACGGTCCGGGTGAGGTATCGGAATCCCGATGCCCGGTATCGCGTGGCCCATTGGTTCCCGCAGGCAGGGCGCGTCTAGCGTCGACGGCGTGAGCGCCGCGGCGGACCGTCGCGGCGAGGACCGCGGCACCCCTGGAGGCACACCCCATGGCCGACATCCTGTTCGTCGTGACCGGCTCGAAGGTCTGGACGCTGAACGACGGCACCGAGCATCCGACCGGCTTCTGGGCGGAGGAGGCGGTCGTCCCGTACCGCGCCTTCACCGGGGCGGGCCACCGGGTCGCGGTCGCCACCCCGGGCGGCGTCGTCCCGGTCGCGGACCGGGCCAGCCTGACCGACCCCGAGCTGGCCGAGGAACTGGCGAAGATCGCCGAGTTCCGGCAGCCGCTGGTGCTGGCCGAGGTCGACCCGGCCGACTACGACGTCGTGTTCTACCCCGGCGGCCACGGCCCGATGGAGGACCTGGCCGTCGACGCCGACTCCGGTCGGCTGCTCACCCGGGCGCTCGCCTCGGGACGCCCGCTGGGCGTGGTCTGCCACGGCCCGGCCGCGCTGCTCGCGGCACGGACCGAGGGCGGCGGCTCGCCGTTCGCCGGGTACCGGGTGACCGGTTTCACCAACGCCGAGGAGGTCCAGGCCGGCCTGGCCGACCGGGCGCCGTGGTTGCTCCAGGACCGGCTGGTCGCGCTGGGCGTGGACTTCGAGGAGGGCGAGCCCTGGGCGCCGCACGCGGTGGTCGACCGCAACCTGGTGACCGGCCAGAACCCGGCCTCCTCGGCCCTGGTGGCCGCCGGGCTGCTGAAGCTGCTGGCGGAGTCGGCGAAGTAGCGGCTGGGGCGGGGCCCGGCGCGGCGGTGCTGCGGCGCGGCGCCCGACGTCGCCGGGCGGGCTCCCGTCGTGCCGGGCCTCCGTCGTGCCGGGCGTCCGTCAGCGGAGGTCGTAGGCGGTGAGGGGATGGCCCGCCCAGATCCGGTGCGTGGCCTGTTCCGGGTAGCGGACGGTCCGCGAGCGGGCGTCCAGGACCCGGGTGAGCTGCCCGTCCGGTTCGAAGGCGGGCCACCCCGGGTCGCCGGTGGTCGCGAACCGGACCCAGGCCCGTCGCAGTTCCGCCGAGACCCGGACCGCCTCCGGCGGGGGCGGGTCGCCGAGGGACTGCCGTGCCGGCGGGCTGTCCAGGCTGCCGAAGGCGAGCGGCACGTCCAGGCCGTGGCAGGCGCCGAAGGCGCCGTCGAGAGCGGGCGCGGGCAGAGCGAGCTCGAAGAGGTACGAGGTGCCGCCGGCGGCCGCGTTGGCCTCGGCGAGTCGGACGGACGGCACCCGGAACAGGGCGTCGGAGCCGACGGTTTCCAGGAGTTCGGAGGGCGTCGCCCCCGGGAAGGCGGCCCGGTAGGCGTCCGGGCCGCCCGGCGGCGGGGCGAACAGCTCCAGCATCAGCCGGACCTCTTCCTCGGTGAAGCCGCCGTGCCGGCCGCTGAGCACGCTGAACAGCCGGAACTCGTCCTGGGTGTGACCGACCAGCAGGTCCACGCCGGCGGTGAGCGCCGACCAGGGCGAGCCCGGCAGGACCTCGCCGTCGACCACCGGGACGGTGGCGATGCCGCTGTGCGCCAGCCGGCCCCAGCGCGCGAGGCGGGCCGGCAGCGCGGCGCCCAGGTCGGTGACCGCCGAGGCCAGGCGCCAGGGGTGCACCTCGGCCAGGGCGGCGGCGGTGGGGGCCGTGCCGAGCAGCTTCGCAAGTTCGGCGGTGACCTCGGCGGCCAGCGCGGGAGTGCAGTGGTTGCCCGGCACCGAGTGGGCGACGGCCCGCCGGAAGAGGCCGCGGGCCCGGTTCGTCGAGAGCAGGGCGGCGACCGAGCCGGCGCCCGCGGACTGCCCGGCGACGGTCACCCGGGCCGGGTCCCCGCCGAAGCGGGCGATGTTGCGCCTCACCCAGTGCAGGGCGGCGATCTGGTCCAGGAAGGCCCGGTTGGCGGGGGCGCCCGCCAGCAGTGCGAAGCCCTCGGCGCCGACCCGGTAGTTGATGCTCACCACGACCAGTCCGGCGGTGGCCAGGGCGGTCGGGTCGTACAGCGGGTCGCCGGCGGTCCCGGAGATGAACCCGCCGCCGTGGATCCAGACCAGCACCGGCAGTCCGGCCGCGCCCGGATCGGGCGTGCAGACGTCGAGCGTCAGCCAGTCGGTGTCCTCGGACGCTCCGGACGTGCTGGCGGGCATCGGCCCGGACTGCGGGACGACGGGCCCGAAGGCGGTGGCCTCGCGGACGCCGTCCCAGGATTCGGGCTCGACGGGGGCGGCGAAGCGGAGGGCCCCGACGGGCGGTCGGGCGTAGCGGATGCCGCGGAAGACCGCGAGCTCGCGGGCCCCCGGCCGCGCGTGCTCCTGTTGCTGTTCCTGGCCGCGCCGCGCTGCCCAGCGGCCGCGGACGAGTCCCTCGGTGGTGCGGATGACGGGCTGTTCCGGCATGTGGGCGCTCCTCCCTCGGAAGGCTCTTCCCACGTTATAGGTCAGCTGTATTATGTCAAGTGTATGAAAAAGAATCCGCAGTGCGCGGAGCGAGGACGAGGAGCCGCCGCCGATGCCGAAGCAGGTCGACCACCGGGAACGCCGGGAGACGATCGCCCGCGCGCTGTGGCGGGTCGTGGAACGGCGCGGCGCCACCCACCTGACGATGCGCGAGGTCGCGCAGGAGGCCGGAATCTCGCTCGGGCAGCTCCAGCACTACTTCGGCTCCCGGGCGCAGATGCTCTCCTTCGCGATGGACTTCGCCGGCGAGCAGAGCGCGCAGCGGGTCGGCCTGGCGATGGGAGCGCTCGGCGGGCGGCCGCATCCGCGCGACGTGCTGCGGGTGATGCTGGTCGAGCTGCTGCCCCTGCACGCCGACGCGCGGGCGACCAGCCGGATGAGCGCCGCCCACGTGCTGGAGGCGCTGCACGACGAGGAGGTCCACGCTCGGGCGCGCGGCGGCCTGCTCCAGGGGCGGGCGATGGTCGAGCAGGTGGTCCGGCAGGCGATCGCCGACGGGCAGCTGGCGCCCGACCGCGACCCGGTGGTGGAGACGGACCTGCTGCTCGCGCTCACCGGGTTCGCCACGCTGCTGGAGCTGGACGTGGTCGGGCCCGACGCCGTGCTCGCGGCCGTGGACCGGCACCTGGACCGGCTGTTCGCGGTGCCGGGAGACGTGGGCGGGGACGTCGACGGCAGGTGACGTGGCAGGCTACCCGGGTACCACAGCCGCCCGCGACCAGGAGCCCAGCCCATGGACCGACCCGCCACCCTCCGGCCCGCCGCCCCCCGACCCGCCGCCCTCGGGCTCGACGCCACCGCCTCCGGGCACCCGGCGGGCATCCTGGACGCCGCCGAGCGGGCCGAACGCCGGGGCATGGACCGGCTCGTGGTGGCCGAGACCGCGTACGACCCGTTCCTCCAGCTGGCCCGCGCGGCCGACCGGACCGAGTCGATCGAGCTGGCCACCGGCATCGCGGTGGCCTTCGCCCGGACCCCGATGACCCTCGCCTACCAGGCCTGGGGACTGCACGCGGCCTCCGGCGGACGCGCCGTCATCGGGCTGGGTTCGCAGGTCAAGCCGCACATCGAGAAGCGCTTCGGAATGCCCTGGGACCGTCCGGCCGCCCGGATGCGCGAGTACGTGCACGCGGTGCGGGCGATCTGGCACAGCTGGCAGACCGGCGAACGGCTGCGCTTCCGGGGCGAGTTCTACACCCACACGGTGATGACGCCGGTGTTCTCCCCGGACCCGGTCCCGTCCGGCGTGCCGCGCATCCTGCTGGCGGGCGTCGGGCCGCTGATGACCCGGACCGCCGGGGCGGTGGCCGACGGCTTCCTGAGCCACCCGTTCTCCTCCACCGCCTACCTGGCCGAGCAGGTGCTGCCGGGCCTGACCGAGGAGCGGGCCCGGGCCGAGGCGGAGGGCGCCGCATGGACGGAGCGGCCGTTCGAGATCGTCGGCAGCGTGCTCACCGCCACCGGCCGCACCGAGGAGGAGCTGGCGGCCAACCGGGCCGCCACCCGCGAGCGGCTCGCGTTCTACGCCTCCACGCCGGCCTACCGTCCGGTACTGGCGCAGCACGGCTGGGAGGAGCTCCAGGAGGAGCTGCACACCCACTCGGTGCGCGGCCGCTGGGCGGAGATGGCCGCGCTGATCGACGACGAGGTGTTCGACGCCTTCGCGGTCTGCGGTCCGGTGGAGGAGGTCGCGCGGGAGATCCACCGCCGGTACGCGGGTCTGGTCACCCGGCTGTCCGTCAGCCTGCCCGAGGACGCCGACCCGGAGCTTGGCCTGGACGTCCTGGCGGCCGTGCGGGCGCTGGGCCGACCGGAAGCGGACGCCGGATGATCGTGATGCGCGGCCGACCGGACAAGGGGTGACGAAGTCCGGGCAGATTCGTGCAACGCGTTTCCGATGGTGAGGAGGCGCGGCATGATCGCGGTGGCAGGCCGGGTCGTCCGGTGGACGGGTCGACCCGGGCTGCCGCGTTGTGGGGCCTGTCGCGCCGTACGGACCGTTGCGCCGTCCGGCCTGTCATGCCTCGGCCACCCGTTGCCGACCATGGGGGTGCCCGCGTGCCCGTGTCCGACGACCGCCCGGCCGACTACGACCTGGCGGAGTGCTGGGACCCCGTCGCGAACCAGTACGTCGACGCCCTGGCCGACCTGGACGAGTTCCTGCGCGTCTGCGCCGAGCTGACCGGATTCGACGTCCCCGAACTGCGCTCCACCGGCATGGCGGACGAGCACCACCGCACCACGCTGGCCCACCAGGTGCGCGACGAGCACGCCCTGGTCCACCTCTGGTACGTCGGCGCCTGGCCCGGCGAGGCACCCTCCTCCGCCCGGGCCCACGACCAGGGACTGGTCTGGCGGACCTTCCACGCCGTCCCGCCCGGCTCCGCAGCCCCCGGCCACGGCAGCTGGGCCGAGGCACCCCGAAGCGCAGTGGCGCCGGACAACGGCGGTGAGCGCCGATGAGCGCCCGCTGGGACGCCGTCGTGGTCGGCGCGGGCTTCGCCGGGACCCTCGTCGCCCACCGCCTCGGTGCGCAGGGCTGGCGGGTCCTCGTCCTGGAAGCCGGACGGGCCACGCCCACCGGCGCCGAGACCGCCACCGCCCACCGCGCGGCCGGCGGCGGACCGCCCACCTCCCCCTACCCGCACAGCCCCGAGGCCCCGTCACCCGACGTCACCGACCTCGCCGGACACCCGGACGGCGGCTTCACCGCCACCGGCCACCTCCGCCAGGACGGGCCGCTGCCCTACGCCAGCGGCTACCTGCGCGCCAACGGCGGCACCGGACTGCTCTGGACCGGGCTCACCCCGCGCATGCACCCCGAGGACTTCCGCACCGGAGACCTCGGCCACGGCCGCAACTGGCCGATCGGCTACCACGACCTGGAACCCCACTACCGCGAGGCCGAACGGGAACTCGGCGTCGCCGCCGACGCCGAGGAGCAACGCCGCGCCGTCGGACTGCCCATCCCGGACGGCTACGACTTCCCGATGCGCGCCGTTCCGGCGAGCTTCCTCGACCGGCAACTGGCCCGCGCCCTCGACGGACGGACCGTCCGCGACCCCGCCGTTCCCGGCCCCGCCCGGCTCGCCGTCACCGCCACCCCGCACGCCCGCAACGGCGTGCCGACCAGGCCCGGATCCGCCGACGGGCCGCTCTGCGCGGGCAGCGCCAGCTGCGTCCCCGCCTGCCCGACCGGCGCCAAGTACACCCCGCTGCGCACCCAGGCCCGCTGGGCGGCCGGGGTCGAACTGCGTACGGAGGCCGTCGTCAGCCGGGTGCTGGCCGACCCGGAGACCGGGCGGGCCGGGGGAGTCGAGTACCTTGCGGGCGGGACGGCCCACCGGGTGGAGGCGGACCTGGTCGTCCTCGCCGCGCACGCGATCGAGAACGCCCGGCTGCTGCTCCTGTCCGGCCTGGCCAACCGCAGCGACCAGGTCGGCCGGAACCTGATGGACCACCCGGCCCTGCTTACCTGGGGGCTGATGCCCCGCCCGGTCGGCCCCTACCGCGGACCCGGCTCCACCAGCGGCCTGGAGGCGTTCCGCTTCGGCCCCGGGCGGGAGCGCCGGGCGCCGTTCCGGATCGAGATCGGCAACTGGGGCTGGTCCTGGGCGGGCGGCGCGCCGGAGGCCGAGGCGGCGGCGCTGCTCGCGGCGGGCCTGCGCGGCAAGGAGCTCCGCGACCGCCTCGGTGACCGGCTGGGCCGTCAGTTCTCGCTCCAGTTCGAGCTGGAGCAGCCCGCGGACCCCGCCAACCGGGTCACCCTCGACCCGGACCGGTGCGACCCGCTCGGTCTGCCGGGCCCGGCCATCCGCTACGACCTCTCGGAGTACGTCCGCGAGGGGATGGCCTCCGCCCGGGCCGTCTCCGACCAGCTGTTCACCCTGCTCGGCGCCGAGGACCACACCGCCTACCCGGCGGCCGGATGGCCGGGACGGCTCGAACACCGGGGAAGCGTCCACGGCTACCGCGGCGCCGGCCACGCCGGAGGCACCCACATCATGGGCGACTCGCCCGCGACCTCGGTGGTCGACCACTGGCAGCGCTGCTGGGAGCACCCCAACCTGTACGCCGTCGGCTGCGGCTCGATGCCCTCCCTGGGCACCTCCAACCCCTCGCTCACCATGGCCGCCCTCGCGCTGCGCAGCGCCGAGCGGATGCACCACGACCTGCTGGAGCTGCACCGCCCGGCGGCCGTGGCACCACCGGCCGCCCCCTGAACCCTCGTACCGCCCCCGCGGTTTCCCCCGTCTCTCCCATCTCTCCCCGTCCTCGGAGCCCTCATGACCGGCCTGCCGCTGCCGCCCGTACCGGAGCCGTACCACCTGCCCTTCCACTACGGTGCGCTGCACAACATCGGCGTCGACTACCTGATCGACCGCGCGCGGGCGCGCGAACTGCTCGCCAAGCGCCACCCCGGGCTGAACGTCGCCGCCTTCGACGGCGGGGCCTGCGTCTCGCTCAACTACCAGCTCTACTTCGCCCAGTATCCGAACGGCGGCGGCATCACCCAGGAGCTGGAGATCAACCTGATCGCCCACCCGCTCTTCGCCGAGGAGCGGATGCCGGTGGTCAACTACGGCCAGTACGCCCGGGGGTACGACCAGACCAAGCTGCTCGGCATCGCCCGGCTGCACGTCCTCTGCGACAACCCGCTCGCCATCGACGCCGGGCGCCGGCTGTACGCCGAGCCCAAGCACCCGGGCTGGTTCGAGACCACCCTGCCCTCCCTCAACGCGCCCGACGTGCGCGAACGCTGGACGGTCTCCTGCCGTCGGGCCGGCCTCGGGCAGGACGGACTGATCCGCCACGACGAGGAACTCCTCGCCCTGGACGTGAACCTGGTCGGCCTCACCCCCGAGTCCGTCAACAACACGCCGATCACCGGCTACGGCACCGACGACGAGGGCAAGCTGCTGGCCGGGCCGCTCAACGTCTACCAGCCCTACCGCTACTACGCCCTGGACGACCGCACCGCCGACCGCGTCCGGCTCGACCTCGGCAACCCTGCGGAGGAGTCGGCCCGCGACCTCGCCCACCTGATCGCCGACGCCCCGGCGGCCGGGGTCTGGACCTACCAGTCCCCGCCGGTCGCCGCCCACAACCGGGCCTACTACATCCGATGACGGCCCCGGCCCTCGCCCCGCTCTTCGCCCCGGGCGGCACCGCCGTGCGACGGGACGTCGCCCACGGCAGGGTCTGGTCGGCCATGCCGTACACCGTGCTCACGGACGACGGCGCGACCCTGACCCTCACCGCCCGCCCGGGGACGGAGACCCTGGCCCCGGCCGGCTGGACCGCCGCCGCCCGCGCGGGGGACGACGCCGCGCGGCTGGACTGTATCGAGGACCTCGCCGCCGGCCGGTGGGAACTCGATGACTGGACCTGGCGCGACACCGTGGTGCTCAGCCGCTTCACCGCCGGAGCGCCGTTCAGTGTCCACCGCTTCCTGACGCCCGACGGTCGGCCACTGTACTGGTACGTCAACTTCGAGCGCCCGTACCGGCGGACGGCCATCGGCCTCGACACCCTCGACCTCTTCCTGGACCTGGTGATCACCCCCGATCTCTCGACGTACAGCTGGAAGGACGAGGACGAGTACGCCCACGCCCGGCGCCTCGGTGTCATCGACGAGGTCACCCATCGGTGGATGGACCGGGCACGGGACCTCGCCCTCGTCCAGCTCCTGGACCGCACCGGCCCGTTCGCCCCCGACCCGGCGGTCTGGGAGCTGCCACCCGTAGGCCCGCTGCCCACCCTCCCGGCCACCGCCCTCAGCACCCCCGTCGAAGCGGACTGAGGACGGCGGCCGGCCACCTGCTCGGGCTGTCCTGTCCGCGGGGCCGATGTGCTCGGTGATCCGCCGGCTGCCGACCAGGCACCCCGAACAGAGGCGCGCGAGCTGCCGCAGCGTCAGGCCGGTGCGCCCGTACACCGCGACCGGCAGGACCCGGCCCTCCAAGCGGGAGGAGGCCGGCACGGTCCGCCGCCCTGGTCGACCGTGGAACCTCCCGGAGCCGGATCGAGCCGTTGGCGCGGGCCGATCCCGTTCGTGGGCCGCGATGGGTGGCCGTGGGCGGACCTACCCGCGCCCGGTTGAGGCGATTGCGTGGAAGTGCCACCCTCGACTGAAATACGTCGACACGGCGGTTGATCAGAACGGCCTAACCGGGTTGCGGAAACCTTTTCGCCACCTAAGCTCGGTGCTGTCGTACAGCGTGTACGTCCAAGCTCGTCAGCATAAAGGGGCAGTGCTCCTTGAGAGATTGTCGCGGCGCCCAAGTGAGGAAATTCGAATGACCGAGACTGCGTCCCGAGTGTGGAGTGGCATCGATGTTCCTTTGGGATTCAGTCGACCGAGTCTCACCGGGCTTTCCCTGCAAATCACCGACGCGTGCAACCTGGCCTGCTCGTACTGTTATTTCTACAAGAAAGATCCCGTCGCGCTGACACCCGAGATCATCGACCGCTCGCTGGATCTCCTGGACCATGAGAGCGGCGAATCCAGTACGGACTGGCACGTGAATCTCTTCGGTGGCGAACCCACCCTTCGGCCTGACCTGATCCGCTACATCTGCTCGAATGCGCGGACCCGCGCCGAATCCCGCGGCAAGAATGTCAGCTTCTCGATGACGACGAACGGGACCAGGTTCGGCCAGCGTCTTCTGGATCTCACCACCGAGTTCGGCATCAGCACCATGCTGAGCCTGGACGGAAACCAGAAGGCCCACGACAAGTTCAGGCAGTACCAGGACGGCCGCGGCTCGTTCGACCAGATCGTCGCTCACCTCGACTGGCTGAAGGCCGCACCTCACTTCAAGGTGCGTCTGACGATCTCGCCGCTCACCGTCGAGTTCCTGGCCGAAAGCCTGGAAGACCTCGTCGAGCTCGGGATCACGAACATCGCCACCAGCCAGGTCGTCGAGCAGAAGTGGACACAGGAGCATCTCGCCACCTTCGCCGAGCAGTGGCAGCGAGTGGGTGCGCTGTACATCCGTGAGCAGCTCAAGGGCAACGCACTGGCGATCAAGGGGCTGAAAGGCCGGGAAACGCAGGAACCGCTGGAGGTGTGCAAGGCGCCTTCACAGTACGGCTGCGGTGCTGCCACCACATTCGTCTTCGTGAACTGCTTCGGCGACCTCTACCCCTGCCACCGCTATCCTGGCTACTTCGACAAGTCCCCCCATGTGCGACTCGGTTCCGTCTTCACCGGGATCGACGAGGTGAAGCGTCTTCACTACGTGATGGCGAACCTCGCTTCCTCGAAGAAGGGGTGTCATTCGTTCGTCAGCTCGAAACAGAGCAAGGGGGCTTGTGGTGGCTGTGCGATCCAGGGTGCATGTGGCGGCTCCTGCATGGCGGTCAACGAATACGTGACGGGCGACCCTACGCAGCCGCCATCGGTACCGGGAGCGATCGAGCAGATCAAGTTGTCGGTCCTGCAGCAGGTCCACGAGTACCTCGCGGAGGTACCCACGCAGAGTGGCCCACCCCCTCGCCACGCCGGTGCAGGTGCCGAGTTCCCAGATGGTGCAGAATCCGAGAGAAAGGAAGCGTGACATGTCAGGGAAGAACCAGGAAGGTTCGGCTCCGGAGAGGCGGAGACTCCTCAAGAAGGCCAACTTCAGTGACGAAGTTGAAAGGCGCGGCACAACGGAGGTCCGGAACGAGCTCGGAGTGCCCGATCTCGACCAGGTCTTGAAGGACCTCCAGCAGAGGTACGGGATCCGCATCGGGCTGTCGCCAAACCTGATCGATCGGCTGGAGGCGATCAAGGCCAGATCCGCGAATGATCCCATTCTCAGAAGCGGGTGCTACACCCAGGACGTCTGTGTCTTCTGTGACACCGGAGACCTCTGCGTCACATGCGACATGATGGACTGGTGCATCTCGGTCGATGTCCATTGAGCATCGGTCCACCGAACTCGTGGGAGTTCGCGCGCGGATCGGTTATGGAGGGCACAGCATGAGCCACGAGCGTGACCTCATCACCGCTGTACCGAGCCGCGCGGGGCTGCATGCGGCCTTCTCCCTGGGCCACTTGATCGACCCCGATCGCCCGTTGAGCATGCTGTTCGCCGACCTCGATCGCTTCGGTGAGGTCAATCGCCGCCACGGCCGCGCGGTCGGCGACCAGGTGATCGCCGCCGTCGGCGCCAGCCTGAACTGCGCCCTCCGCCGGGAAGACGTCGCGTTCAGGCTCAGCGCAGACGAATTCGTCATCGCCACGCATCGGGACTGCGCTGAGGCCGAGGCCTTGGCGCGACGGTTGATCAAGGCCCTGGCCGAGCCATTCGAACCGGCCGGTGGCGACCGCGTCGTGATCTCGGTCAGCATCGGTACCGTCCACGTCGATCGCGTGCCGTCCGAATCAGCGATGGAAGGCTTGATCTATACCGCCGGAACGGCCATGTACGCCGCCAAGGAGCGGGCGCCCGGCGGGCTCTACCATCGTCCCCACACCAGCTCGGCATCGAGCAGGCCTTGCAGTCTCGCCACCTCGCCTCTGCCGAAGGTCTGGCGGCCGGCATTCGCGACATGCATGCCCCTCCCGGCCACCGCCCTCAGCACCCCCGTCGAAGCGGAATGAAGGCTGGTCACCCGGCGCCGACCTGCTAGGGTCGCGCCCCTGCGCGAACGACAGCGAGGGGGCGGACGTGACGGTGTCGGCGGACACGACGGACGACGTGGAGGCCCTCAAGCACCTGCACGACGGCGGCGACTACCGGCGGCTCGCCGAACGGACCTCGAACCCCGAGGTCCTGCGCCAACTGGCGATCGGAGAGTACCCGTTCGTCTGGCACGCGATCGCCCGCAACCCGGCCGCCCCCACCGACCTGCTGGCCGCACTGGCCGGGCGCCGGCAGCTGGTGTGGAACGACAACCGTCTCCTTGAGCTGCTCGCGGCCCACCCCGCCCTCATGGGCGAGGCCTTGGAGGGGCTGGTCGATCTCGTGGGCGACCGCCTGCGGGAGGGCGACCGGCCGTACGCGGCCGTCCTGGAGCTGGCCGGCAGGCCGGAGCTGCCGGCCGAACGGCTGCACCGGCTCGGCCGCCTCCCGGGGGCCTCGGCCAGGCTGCGCCGGGGGATCAGCCGGGTGCTGGCGGAGCGTCCGGACCGGTGAGCGCGGCCGGGACCGGGCCGGGCGCGGCGGCGGTGGGAGCCCGTGACCAGCGTCTGGCGAGTACGGTGCCGACGATCAGCTGGAGCTGGTGGTAGAGCATCAACGGCAGCACCAGCAGGCCGGCTTGCGCGCCGAACAGGACGGTGGCCATCGGCAGGCCGTTGGCCAGGCTCTTCTGCGAACCGCAGAGCACCGCCGCGATGGTGGCCGACCGGTCGAGCCCCAGCAGCCGCGCGCCGAGCCCGGTGGCCGCGAGGGCGGCGGCGAGCAGGGCGAGCAGCACCGCGAGCAGCCCGAGCAGCGCGAGGGGGGTGGCCAGGCCCAAGATGCCCTGGGACACCGCCGCGCTGAACGCCGTGTAGACGACCATCAGGATCGAGCCGCGATCCACCGGGGTGAGCACCCGTTTGTGCCGGGACAGCGGACCGCCGAGCCACGGCCGCAGCAGCTGCCCGAGCAGGAACGGTGCGAGCAGCTGCAGCCCGATCCGCAGCAGTCCGTCGGCGGACAGCGCGGTGTGCGATCCCAGCAGCCAGGCCGCCAGTAGGGGTGTGAGCACCAGCCCTGCCAGGCTGGAGTAGGTGCCCGCGCAGATCGCCGCCGGCACGTTGCCCCCGGCGGCGCCGGTGAGCGCCACCGAGGACTGCACCGTGGAGGGCACCAGACAGAGGAACAGCACCCCGGTGTGCAACTGCCCGGTCAGTGGGACGGGCGTGAGCAGTGCGGTGGCCACGCCGAGCAGGGGGAAGAGGAGGAAGGTGGCGGCCAGTACCAGCCCGTGCAGCCGCAGGTGCCGCAGCCCGGCCAGCGTCTCACGGGTGGAGAGCCTGGCACCGTAGAGGAAGAACAGCAGCGCCACCGCGAGGTCGCAGGCCACCGCGGCGAATCGCGCCGAGGTGCCGGAGGCCGGGAACAGCGCGGCCAGTCCGACGGTGCCGGCCAGCGCCGCCATGTAGGGGTCCAGCCAGCGCGGCAGCAGCCTGCGGGAGCGGGGCCCGTGGGCGCGTTGCGGCTGGGTCCGTTCCTCGGGCGCCTGGTCCCGGCGCCCCCGTGCCGCGCGCCCCGGTGCGTGCCCCGATGTCGGGTGCCCCTGCGCCGCGTGCCCCCTGGCCGTGGGGGGGCCGGGCCCCGGGGGGGGGTCCGCGGGCGCCGCCCCCGCGGGGGCACGGGGCGGGCAGCCCCGCGGGGGCGCCCC
>NZ_JBSHBN010000132.1:0-11442 GCF_053612025.1 Kitasatospora sp. NPDC054768 | reverse complement strand
GGGCCCCGTTGGGGGGGGCCCCGGCGCCGGGGGCCCCCGGGCGGGGCGCGCCCGGCGCCGGGGGGGGGGCCCGGGGCGCGCCGGACGGTCGGTCACGGGCCGCCTTCCGCCATCGGGCGGACCGAGGGCCTGGAGGAGGAGCCGGGCCCGAGCAGTCCGCCGACCAGCGAGCCGGCGCCGTCGTGGTCGCTGCCCGCCGAGCCGCTGCCGTTCTGGAGGTTGGCCGTCCGGTCGATCTCCAGCCAGGAGTCGGCGTTCGAGTTGTCCACGACCGTGATCAGCCCGCCGCCGGCCGCCGCGGGCGACGCGGCTCCCGCGAGCAGGGCGCAGGCTCCGGCCAGCCCCAGCGCGGTGGCCCGCAGGGCGGCGGCCGGCGAGGGCGGGGCGGCCCCGCGCAGCCCGGTCCTCATGCCGTCACCGCCATCAGCCCGCTGGAGCGCGAGATGTTCCGCTCCAGCAGCTCGGTGGACTCCCGTACGCCGACCTGCTCGCGCCCCCCGGCCGGGGCCGGCAGCCGCCCGTCGGCGCTCTTCAGCCCGGCCAGCGCCTCGTCCATCGCCCGGTGTGCGGCGAACAGGCACGGCGTGCTGTAGATGGCCACGTCCACCCCCAGCTCCGACAGCTCCGAGAGCGACAGCCGGGGCGACTTCCCGCCGGCGATCTGGTTGAACAGCAGGGGCTTGTCGCCGACCGCCCGGCGGATCCGGCGGATCCACTCCTCGCTGCGCACACCGTCCACCAGCACCACGTCGGCGTCGGTGGCGGCGAGCGCCCGGGCCCGGCGCAGGATGTCGTCCTCCTCGGTGGCGTCGGTGCGGGCGACCACCACCAGGTCCGTCCGGTTGGCGAGGACGAGCTCCAGCTTCTCCAGGTACTCCTCCAGCGGCAGCACCAGCTTGCCGTCCGCGTGCCCGCAGCGGCGCGGCCGCTTCTGGTCCTCCAGGATCACGCCCGACGCGCCGATCCGTTCGAGCCTGCGCACGACGTGGCAGGCCACCTCCGGATCGACGTACCCGTCGTCGATGTCGACCAGCAGGTGGTGCCGGGGGAAGGCCCCGCGCAGCCGCTCGACGAATCCCACCATGTCGGGCCAGGCGATGAAACCGATGTCGGGCAGCCCGTAGTAGGAGGCCGCGAAGCCGAAGCCGGAGACGAACATGCCGTCGTAGTGCTCGGCCGCGATGGAGGCCGAGTACATGTCGTGGACGCCGATCAGGGGCGTCGTCCCCGGGCCCGCGATCTCCGCGCGAAGCCGCTGCCCGGGGCTGTCCGATGCCGTGTTTCCGTCGTACAAGGCCTACTCCTTGCTAGGGATGACTTTGCCTGAACTTGGTGTTCATCAGACCGAACTGAGGTGTCATCACTATGCGCCCTTTAATGTTCCGTGGGCAAATCTTTAAGGGAGGTTCCCTCGTTAGAGTGAATGCAGGCGGACAATAGGAAAGCCTACGAATGTGCTGATCCGACAAATGAGCTGGCGTGTCGGCACGATGGAGGACGGCCGGGGTGACGTCACGGCCGTCGAGAAGGCGGAGAAGGCGGAGAAGGCAGAGAAGGCAGAGAAGGCGGAGAAAGCGGAGACCTGGAAAGCGTGGAAAGCAGCCGGGCCCGCCCGGTGGGGGCGGGCCCCGGTGAGGGGTCGGGTGCTCAGGCGCTCGGGACCGGAGGGACGGCGCGGCGTTCGCGCAGCGTCCGGAGCATCCGGCGGGTGGCCCTGGTCGCGACCGGGGGCAGGAGTTCGAGGGCGAGCCGGCGCGGCGTGGAGCGCTGGACCGGGGCCTTGACCTGGTAGTTGAGGCGCAGCACCTTGGCGTCGGCGATGGTGTCCTCGTCGACGGTGTATCCCTCGGCCCACCAGTCGCGCTCCTTCAGGACCGCCTGGACGGCCGCCGCGTCTCCCCAGGTGCCGTAGAACTTCATCGGGGTGAGCAGGACCGGCCGCAGTCCGCCGGTGAAGACCGCCTCCCAGACCGCGGCGGAGACGCCCGGAGTGTGCTCGGAGCGGTAGTCGTCCAGGGCGACCACGCCGTTCTCGGCGAGCGCGGCGCGGGCCACGGCGATGTCCCCGGCGACGTGCTCGTAGAGGTGGGAGGCGTCGACGTGGACGAAGCGGCAGCTGTGCGCCCGGACGCGGCCGTCGGCCAGCACCGAGGTCGGGGCCTGCACTATCTCGGGCAGTTCGCCGTGGAAGGCGAGGTAATTGGCCTCGAAGGCGCTGCGGGTGAGGGTCCTGCGGTAGGACATGTTCATCTCGGCGGCGTTCTCGGCGTCGCCCGCCTCGGAGTCGAACAGGTCGCAGACCGTCAGCCGCTCGCCCGGCCGCAGGTGGTCGCCGAGCAGGACGGCGCTGCGGCCGAGGTAGCTGCCGAGCTCCAGGACGTCGCCGGTGACGCCGGTCGCGCTCTGGGCGGACAGCAGGTGACTGAAGGCGGCCCGGTCGAGGCTGAAGAACCAGCCGGGAATGTCGTCCCGCTTCAGCGGCGCGGAGTGGACTGCGGCCTCGACCGCGGTCTCGGAATCGGGCACGGCGGCCTCCAGGGGGACGGCGGGGCGCGGTGGCGGATCACGCCCGCGGAGGGGGGACGCCGAGGACGTGAGGCGGATCATCATAGCGACGCCGGGGCCGGGGGGAACCAGGTGTGGAACGGCCTGAATTCGGATTTTCGCTCTGCCGTTCGGCAGGGGTGTGCGCCTTCGGTTTTGCTCTGGATTCGCCTGGTCGGCCTAGCGTTCCGAGGACCGCGGCTCCGTCGGTGAGTCGGGGGCTTCCGACGGCTCCGCCCCGGCCGCCCGATCCAGCTCCGTGACGGTCTCGGACAGCCAGGCCCGCTCGGCCGCCGTGGAGGCCCGGGCGACGAGCAGCATCCCGCGTCGGAAGGGGTTCGGCTCGCGCTCGGCGGTCACCGGCTGCCCCGTTCCGTCGTAGAAGAAGCTGCTCGGAGCGTCCAGGAAGGCCAGCCGGCGGCGGAGCACGGCGGCCTGCCGGGGCGGGTCGGCGAGATGGTGCAGGAACGTGGTGACGGTGAAGAAGCGGATCTGGTCGGTGATCTCGGCCTGCTCCGGGTCGGCCAGTCGGCGCAGCAGTTCGGCCCGCCCCCGCGCCGTCAGCTCCAGCGTCTGCCGCGGTGCGGCGCCGCTGCCCGGTTCGGTGCGGCGGTGCAGCAGTCCGGCCTTCTCCAGCCGGGCGATGGCGGGGTAGAGCGCGCCGTCGCTCACCGGTCGGACATGACCGGTCAGTCCGGTGATCCGGGACTTGAGCTCGTAGCCGTGAAGCGGCTGGTCGTACAGGAAGCCGAGGATCGCGAGCGTCAACACGGCTGGAGCCCTTCGGTCGGAGTGCGCCCTGCGGAGTCGTCATGTTACCTCTTGTCGATGTGCCTCGAAACGATGTATCTCTATTCGAGGCAGGTCGAGAGGGCCGCAGCCGATCGAGGGGAGCCGAGGCGGGCCAGGGCCGCGCCGGGGCGAGCCGGGGCCGGTCCGGTCACGCACGAGCACCACAGGGGAAGGGAGAAGGGCATGCGCGGCCAGTTGCGCCGACTCACGGCATTGGCGGTACCCGTCTACGCGGAGTTGCTGTCCGGGGTGATCGCCTCGGTGATCGGGGCCCTCTGGGTGGCCGGTCTCGGCGGGGCCGCGGTCGCCGCCGTCACCCTGGCCGGCACCGTCGAGAACCTGCTGCTCGGCCTGGTCCTGGTGGTCGCCTCCGGCACCAGCGTCAGGCTCTCCCACGCCCTCGGTGCGGGCGACCACGCCGAAGCCGCCCGGACCACCCGCGCGGCCTGGCGGCTCTGTGCCGCCGTCAGTGCGGCGCTCGCCGTCCCCGGCTTCCTGCTGCGCGACCGGCTGGCAGGCGCCTTCCTGGACGGCGAAGCCGCCGAACAGGCCGCCGGTTACCTCGCCGTCGCGTTCCCGGCCTTCGCGCTCTTCGTCGGCCAGCGCGTCGCCGACGAGCTGTTCAAGGGCGCGGGCGACACCCGCACCCCGATGCGGCTCGCCCTGCTCTCCAACGCGCTGCTGCTCCTCCTCGACCCCCTGCTGATCCTCGGCCCGGGGCCGCTGCCCGCCCTCGGCGTGCCGGGTGCCGCCCTGGCCCTGGTCCTCTCCCGGGCGATCGCCCTCGCCGTCACCCTGCGAGTGCGGCGAGGGCGGCGACTGCGGCAGCCGGTGCGACGCACGGATCCGCAGCCGGGGCAGCACGCGGATCCGCAGCCGGTGAGACGCGAGGAACCGCAGCCGCAGGACCCCGGCGGCACCGGGGGAGCGGGCGCGGCGGCGGTACGGATCCTGCGCGCGGGCGCACCGTTCGGTCTGGACTTCACCGCCCGGATGGCCGTCGGAACCGCCCAACTCGGCCTGGTCGCGGGCTTCGGCGTCGCGGCGGTGGCCGGCTACGGCCTCGGCTACCGCGTCCTGCTCGTCGTCACCATGGCCTTCTACGCGCTGCGCCAGGCCGCCGCGATCGAGGCGGCACGGCTGACCGGCGCGGGAGAGGGCGCCGCGCTGCACACCCTGCGCCGCGCCACCGGACGCCTCGCCGCGCTGCTCGGCGGGGTGGCGGCGGTGCTTGCCGTCACGCTCGCCGTGCCGCTGACCGCGCTCTTCACCGAGGACCGGGCGGTGGCCGCGCAGTCCGTCGGCTTCCTGCGCTCGGCGGCCCTCTACCTGCTGCCGTACGCGCTGGTGGTGGCGGTCGGCGGAGTGCACCAGGCGGCGGGCGCCGGGCGCCCGCTGGTGGTCTCCGTCCTGCTCGGTCTCGGGGCCCAACTCACCGCCTCGGCGGCCTTGTCCGGGCCGCTGGGGGTGTCGGGGGTGTGGCTCGGGCCGGCGGTGGGCGCGGCCGTGCAGCTCGCGCTGCTCGCCGCACTGACACGGTCGCGGAGTCCGCGCGGGGCCGCAGGGGGCGGATGCCAGAGTGGGGGCCATGGCACTCACCCCGGACGGGCGGCCGATCCCGCCCCCGCACGCCGATGAACGCGCAATGCTGGAGAGCTGGTTGGACTTCCAGCGGGCCACGCTCGCCCGCAAGGTCGACGGGCTCGACGACCGGCAGGCGCGGCTGGCGTCCGTCCCGCCGTCCACGATGACCCTGCTGGGGCTGGTTCAGCATGTCGCCGAGGTCGAACGCAACTGGTACCAGCGGGTGTTCGCCGGGCAGGACGTCCCGCCGGTGTACGGCGCGGACAACGGCGACGGCTACGGGCTGGACCCGGTGCGCGGGATGGCCGAGGCGCTGGTGGACTGGAGGAGGGAGATCGACCGGGGCCGGGAACTGACCGCGGACCAGCCGCTGGACGCGGCCGGCCCGCTCTCCCCGCAGGCCGCCGCGGTGATCGGCGCGGACAGCGTCTCGCTGCGCTGGATCCTGGTGCACCTGATCGAGGAGTACGCCCGCCACAACGGCCACGCCGACCTGCTCCGGGAGTGCGTCGACGGCGTCACCGGGGTCTGAACCGAACCGGGGTCTGAACCCAACCGGGGTCTGAACCGGACCGGGGTGTGACGGCAAGGGCGTTGCTCACCGCCGACCGGTGGGCTCCGCCCGCCCGCCCGACGCCGGACCGGCGGCCCGATCGGCGGCCCCACCGGCCGTCGGTCCAGCCGCCCGTCCGGGCAGCCGCGCGGCGAGCAGCGTCCCCGCGCCGGCCACCGCCGCCATGGTCAGCGCGGACGGCGCGAGCGCCGCGCCGGGGTCCGTACGGCCGGCGGCGGTGGTGGCCAGGGCGATGCCCAGGGCCGGGCCGGTGTTCAGGACGGTCTGCTGCAGGCCGCCCGCGACCCCGGCCCGGGCGGCGGACACACCCCGGACCACCATCGTGGTGGCGGTGGCCATCACCGCACCGAAGCCGGTGCCGAGCAGCGCGAAGCAGCCGCCGATCGCGAGCGTCCCGGAGCCGGTGCCGAGCCCCGCGGTGAGCAGCGCCCCCGCGGTGATCAGTGTCATCCCCGGCAGCACCACCGCCCGTTCGCCGTGACGCTTCGCCAGCCGGGCGGAACCGGGCGCCGCGAGGATCATCGCCACCGCGAGCGGCATCGCCCGCAGGGCGCTCTGCAGGGGGTCGAGCCCGAGCACGTCCTGGAGGTAGTAGACGGCCGGGAAGAGTGCGCCCTGGAGCGCGGCGGAGGCGGCGAGCAGGACGACGAGCGGCGGCGCGACGGCCGTGGAGCGGAACAGCGCGGGCGGCAGCAGGGGGTCGGCGGTCCGGCGCTCGTGCCGGACCAGGAGGAGGGCGAGGACTCCGGCCGCGGCGAGGCAGAGCAGCGGGACGACCGGCCGGCCGGTGTCCGGCAGCGTCACCAGGCTCTCCACCAGGAAGGCCAGCGCGAGTGCGAGCAGGGCCGCGCCGGGCAGGTCGAGCCCGCTGCCGTGCCCGCTGCCGTGCCCGCTGCCGTGCTGGCCGTCGTGCTCGCTGCCGTGCCCGGCGGCCGGGGACCGGGTGTCGGGCGATCCGGCCCCGGCCGGCACCGCGAGCGCCGCCAGGAGGGCGGCCGCGGCGGGCAGCAGGCCCAGCAGGAAGACCGACCGCCAGCCGAGGTGCGCGGTCAGCGCCCCGCCGACCAGCGGCCCCGCTGCCGCCGCGAGCCCGATGGCGGCGGTGCGGATGGCGATCGGACCGGCCAGGCGGTCGGCGGGCCAGGCGGCCCGGAGCATGCCCAGGGTGGCCGGCTGCAGCAGCGCGCCGGCCACGCCCTGCAGGACGCGCAGGGCGACGACCCAGCCGATGCCGGGCGCCACGGCGATCCCGAGCGAGGCGGCGGCGAAGCCGGTCACGCCGAGCGCGAAGACCCGCCGGTGCCCGTACCGGTCGCCGAGGCGGCCGGCGAAGACCAGCAGCGCGGCGACGGTGACCAGGTAGCCGGTGCCGGCCCACTGGACGGCGGCGACGGAGGCGTGCAGGTCGTGCTGGAGGGCCGGCCGGGCGACGGTCAGCGCGGTGCCGTCGACGGCGACCAGGACGGCGCCGGTGATGCTCGCGGCCAGGACGAGCCCCCGGTGGTGCCGCGGGTTCACCGCGCGGCCGGGCCGAGGTGGGCGTCCAGCGTCGCGCGCAGCAGCGGCTCGATGGAATCGTCGCCGGTGATGAGCCGCAGGCTGCCCCAGGTGCGCAGCTGGGCGAGGCCGTGCAGGTTGGACCAGAGGGCGGCGGTGGCGGCGGCCGGATCGTCGGACCGCGGGTGCACCTCGGAGACCAGGCCGACGAAGGTCAGGAAGAGCGGCAGGGTGGTGCGGCGCAGTTCGGCGCCGCTGCCCTCCAGCAGGTCGTGACGGAACATCAGCTCGAACATGCCGGGGTTGGCGGCCGCGAAGCCGAGGTAGGCGCGGGCGAGCGCGTCGAGGCGGGTGCGGGCGTCGGCGCCGGTGGTGGCGGTGAGGGCGTCGGCTCCCGCGAGGGTGTCGGTGAGCCTGCCGAAGCCCTGCTGGGCGATGGCGGCGAGCAGCTCGCGGTGGGTGGGGAAGTAGCGGCGGGGCGCGCCGTGCGAGACCCCGGCGCGGCGGGCGATCTCGCGCAGGCCGAGCGCCTGGACGCCGCCCTCGGCCACCAACTCGACGCCGGCGGCCACCAGTCGGGCCCGTAGGTCCTGTTCCTGTTCGGTCATGAAGACACTGTCTACCAGGTGCTGGTAGACAGTGTCTACTCGCGCTCGCGGGAGCGCCCCGGGCAGAATCGACCCCATGGACGAAGGCGGCGAGCCGGCCTGCTGGCCGAACCGGGGTGGCGAGCCGGCCGGACGGCCCCGGGTGGGGCGGCCCGCGGGAGGCAGGAGCCGCTACTGCTGCGGCGGCTGGTCGCGGAACTGGTTCTTGAGCTGCTCCTGGGCGGCGTCCACCTGACCGCTGTACTTGCCCTCGGTGCGCTGGTCGACGGTGTCGCCCGCCTTGTCGACGGCTTTGTCGGTCTGCTCCTCGTGGCCCTTCAGCAGGTTCTTGAGCTTATCCATCATGGACATCTGGTCACACTCCTGGATGAGACGCCCCCACCCCTCCAATATCACCGCGCGCGCCACGACCCGCATCTCGCAAGGTCTGCGTAAAGGCTTGGCAACGGGATTCCGGTCATGTCAAATCATGACCCTCATGACCTTCACGGCCCGTCGGATGGAGCTCCCTTGATGCTGCGCACCCGTCGCCCCACCTCCCCGCTCGACCGCTCCGTCCCGGAGGACCCCGCCACCTCCACAGGGGGCCCGCGAACCGCCGTCACCCGGCGTGGCGCGGGCGCCGCCCTGACCGTCGCCGCGCTGGTCGCCCCGCTGCTGCTGGCCGGCGCCGGCAGTGCCTCGGCCGACCCGGACCCGGCGCGCAAGGGCGCCAAGCTGGCCTCCCGGCTGGTCGAGGCGAGCAGTGCCCGGGACGCGCGGGCCACGCTGGCCGCGCTCCAGTTGATCGCGGACCGCAACGGCGGTACCCGGGTGGCCGGTTCGAAGGGGCACGACCAGTCCGCGCAGTACGTCTACGAGCAGGCGCGCCGGGCCGGGCTCAAGGTGTCCAAGCAGGAGTTCGTGTACACCTTCTTCGAGGCCCGCTCCGAGCGCCTCGACGTGGTCTCCCCGAAGGCCGAATCGGTGCCGGTGATCGCCATGACGTACTCGGTGGGCGGCCCGGAGGCGGGCCTGACCGCGGACCTGGCGGTCGCCCCGGTCGGCGCCACCACCGGCTGCACGCCCGCCGACTACCCGTCGGGCGCCTTCACCGGCAAGATCGCCCTGATCCGGCGCGGCGGATGCTCCTTCGCCGAGAAGCAGGCCGCCGCGGCCGCCGTCGGCGCGACCGGGGCGATCATCTACAACAACACCGAGGGCACCCTGAACGGGACGCTCAGCGAGCCGACGGCGGGGCGGATCCCGACCGGCGGGATCACCCAGGCCGCGGGCCAGGCCCTGGCCGCCCAGGCCGCCGCCGGGCCCGTCCGGGTGACCCTGGACATCCGGACCTTCATGGAGCAGCGCAAGACCTGGAACGTCATCGCCGAGACCCGCGGCGGCGACCCGGACCACACCGTGATGGTCGGCGCGCACCTCGACTCCGTGCCCGAGGGGCCGGGCATCAACGACAACGGCTCCGGCACGGCCGGCGTCCTGGAGGTCGCGAAGAACCTCAGTGTCCACCCGGTGAAGAACAAGGTCAGGTTCGCCTGGTGGTCGGCCGAGGAGTTCGGCCTCAAGGGCGCCGAGGCGTACGTGAACTCCCTCTCCGACGCGGAGAAGAAGAAGATCGGCCTCTACCTCAACTTCGACATGATCGCGTCCCCCAACTACGCGCAGTTCGTCTACAACGGCTCGGGCAGCGCCGGCGGCGACGCGGGCCCCGAGGGCTCGGCGCAGCTGGAACGGGACATCAACGGCTACCTGGACGGCCGGGGCCTGCCGCACGACCCGACCCTCTTCGACGGCCGCTCCGACTACGGTCCGTTCATCGACGCGGGCATCCCGGCCGGCGGCACCGACACCGGCGCCGAGAAGGTCAAGTCCCCGGAGCAGGCGGCCCGTTACGGCGGCACCGCCGGCGCCGCGTACGACGGGTGCTACCACAAGGCCTGCGACAACCTGGGCAACATCGACATGGGCGTCTTCGACGTCAACATCGACGTGATCGCGAACGCCGTCGGCACCTACGCCTGGGACCTCTCCTCGCTCCACCGGCCCGTCCCGGCCCAGCGCCCGGCCGCCAAGGCGGCGCCCGGTATCAGCGGCACGAGCGACGCCCACTCCGGCGGGGTGGCGGCCTGACGCCAGGGTGGGCCCGCCGCTGCTCCCGGCCGGCGGGCCCACCCGACCGCCGTACCCGACCGCTCCGTCCGAGACTGCTCCATCCGGGACCTCCCCGCCTCATCGCCCCTGGTGGCCGTGGGTGCGGTCACCGTAGCGCAGGACACTGACAATCCGGCCACGGACCGGTACGGTGCCGCGCGGAGCGCATCCGCCGAGACCCGGTGGGTGCGCCGGGTCCGGTCCTGACACCATGGGACCGAGATCACGACACGGTGACATCCTCGGAGGAGTCAGCAACATGAGCACGCACTACGACGTCGTCGTCCTCGGCGCGGGCCCCGGCGGCTACACCGCCGCCGTCCGCTCGGCCCAGCTGGGCCTGAAGGTCGCGGTCATCGAGGCCAAGTACTGGGGCGGCGTCTGCCTCAACGTCGGCTGCATCCCCTCCAAGGCCCTGCTGCGCAACGCCGAGCTCGCCCACATCTTCACCAAGGAGGCCAAGACCTTCGGCATCAAGGTCGAGGGCCAGGTGACCTTCGACTTCGGCGAGGCCTTCCGGCGCAGCCGCTCGGTGGCCGACGGCCGGGTCAAGGGCGTCCACTACCTGATGAAGAAGAACGGCATCACCGAGTACGACGGCTGGGGCACCTTCGTCGACGAGCACACCCTCCAGGTCGCGCTGAGCGGCGGCGGCTTCGAGGTCGTCACCTTCGACCACTGCGTCATCGCCGCCGGTGCCACCACCCGCCTGCTGCCCGGCACCAGCCTGAGCGACCGCGTGGTCACCTACGAGGAGCAGATCCTCACCGAGCAGCTGCCGGAGAGCATCATCATCGCGGGCGCCGGCGCGATCGGGGTCGAGTTCGCCTACGTGCTCCACAACTACGGCGTGAAGGTCACCATCGTCGAGTTCCTGGACCGCGTGGTGCCGCTGGAGGACGTCGAGGTCTCCACCGAACTCGCCAAGCAGTACCGCAAGCTGGGCATCGAGGTGCTGACCTCCACCCGGGTCGAGTCGATCGACGACAGCGACCCGAACGCCAAGGTCCGGGTCACCGTCACCAAGGACGGGCAGCAGCAGGTGCTGGAGGCCGACAAGGTGCTCCAGGCGATCGGCTTCGCGCCGCGGGTCAACGGCTACGGCCTGGAGAACACCGGGGTCAAGCTCACCGACCGCAACGCCATCGCAGTGGACGGCCGCGGCCGCACCAGCGTCGAGCACATCTTCGCGATCGGCGACGTGACCGCCAAGCTGATGCTCGCGCACGCCGCCGAGACGATGGCCGTGATCGCCGCCGAGACCATCGGCGGGGCGGAGACCATGGAGGTCGACTTCGTCATGATCCCGCGCGCCACCTACTGCCAGCCGCAGATCGCCTCCTTCGGGTACACCGAGGCCCAGGCACGCGAGCTGGGCCACGACGTCAAGGTCGCCAAGTTCCCGTTCACCGCCAACGGCAAGGCGCACGGCCTCGGCCACCCGATCGGCTTCGTCAAGGTCATCAGCGACAACACGCACGGCGAGCTGCTCGGTGCCCACCTGATCGGCCCCGAGGTCACCGAGCTGCTGCCGGAGCTGACGCTGGCCCAGCAGTGGGACCTGACCGTCCACGAGGTCGCCCGCAACGTGCACGCCCACCCGACCCTGGGCGAGGCCGTCAAGGAGGCCATCCACGGCCTGGCCGGCCACATGATCAACATGTGACGACCGGCCCTCGGCCGCGCCGCGCC
>NZ_JBSHBN010000131.1:0-26244 GCF_053612025.1 Kitasatospora sp. NPDC054768 | reverse complement strand
GCCGCGGCGGTGGGTGGGTCGCGTCGCGCTGCCCCCGCAGGGCCGCGGCCGGGGGGCGCGGCGGTGGCGCGGCGGCGCCGGGGCGGGGCCCGCACCGGCGCCGGACCGCGTACCCGGGTACGTCCTCAGTTCGTCGCGTCCGGCTTCACGAGGTCGGGCAGCTTCGCGTCGAAGAGTCCGCCGAGCTTCAGCGAGGGCAGGATGTGGCCCTGGTCGGCGGCGTCGTTGACGACGCTCGCGGCCCACGCGGACGCCGCGAGGCGCTGGTTGGGCGTGCCGTGGTGCCCGTAGCTGCGGAAGCCGCAGTCGCCGACCTGGTAGTAGGACTGCTCGGAGGCCAGCAACCGCTTGGTGTTGAGGGCCTCGCCGCGCGAGTGGGTGAGGAAGTACGTGCCGAACGCGTCCGCCATCATCTCGACGCGGCGGCTGGCCTCCGGCCCGGTCAGTGCGGTGTTGGAGATCAGGTTGTCCTCGAACTGCACGTGGTGGCCGAACTCATGGGCGAGGATGGTACGCGGAGCGGTGTCGCCCAGGCCGACGGCTGCCATGCCCTGCAGGATGCCGTCGCCCACGACGATGTGGTCGGAGAGGCCCCGCGGGTGCGAGCTGCCCTTCTCGGTGTAGGCGATCGCGTTGAAGGTGAAGTACGGGTTGGTGCCGCCCTTGAGGGCGGGCTCCGAGTTGATGAGCTCGATGAGCCACCGGGCCACGGGGAGCTTGCCCTCGACGCTGCCGATGGGAACCTGCATGTACAGGGCGCGGGCCAGCCGCTCCGGGGAGGAGAAGACGTCACCGCCGTGCATCGGCACGATCTGGATGTCGTCGGAGTCGATGTCCCAGAACTTCTTGAGGTCCTTCCCCTCGGACCTCAGCTGGTTGGTGTACTCGCCGTTGACGCCGAAGGTGGTGGACTTGGGGTCGTCGGCGGTCAGCATCGCGTCGTACATGGCGAGGGTCCCCACCCCGAGCATTCCCAGGACAAACCTGAAGACCGGGTCGGCGTCCTTGAGCGTGTCCCTCGCGTAGGCCGTCAGCGCCGTGTTGCTGCACTGGTAGTCGCCCGGGTTGATGACGCCGTCGAGGATGTTCGCCCACGGGGTGTCGTCCACGCCGAACTCGGCGGCGGTGGCGGCGGCCCGCTCCTGCCAGCCGGCCGGCATCGCGGCCAGGATCTTGTCGACGAGGTCCTTCTGGTGCGGGTTGAGCGAGGAGGTGTCGAGCCCGTAGGCGGAGGCCGCGGCGCCGGCGGTGGCCGTCGTGCCGTCCGCGGCCGCTGCCGGCAGGGAGGCGCCGAGGGCGCAGGTGGCCGCGGTGACAACGGTGACGGCCCAGGCGAGCGTCTTCTTCACGAGAACTCCTTCTGCATAACGGAGCCGACACGCCTGCTCGCCCTGTCGGGTGGAAGAGGCGGTCGGCCGTGCCGTCGGCAAGACTGCGTGGAGAACCACTTCCGGAGACAGTCGTCCGCACTGTCCGAATCCGGCATGACAGGAACTCGACATACTCCACACGTCAGCGGGAATCCGCTATGTGACCGTCTCTCACGTCGGAAAGCCGAGCAGGTCACCGCCCTCCTCATCGTGCGCCGCGCCCCCGGCTGAGCGCTGAATCCGCCGCCGGTCAGGGCGAGTTGTTCACAGCCCGGCGCTACCGCCCCGTCTTCACCGACAGCCCCTTCACCACGCTCCAGACCGAGCTCCAGCACCTGGCAGCACACGGTCGTCGAGCAGGTGATCGCGGACGGCAAGTCCGGCGCGCCGGCCCACCTGCCCTCCGGGAACTTCCAGGCCAACGCCGCCTGGCCGGCCCTGTGGGCGATCGCGTTCAACCTGCTTCGGGCCGCCGGCACGCTCGCCGGGACCTTCCACGCCAGGGCCACGACTGCCACCCTCCGTGCCCACCTGGTCAATATCCCGGCCCGGATTGCGCGCTCGGCATGGCGTCTGACGATACGTTTGCCGATGCAGTGGCACTGACGCGACGCCTTCACCACGTTCTTCGATGCCGCCCACGCACCGACGACCCGCTGACCGAACCCACCCACCCACCCCGCCCGCGAGGGCCGACCGGAGAGCCTGTGGAAGAGCTGGACAGACCAGCGGATGCCACACGCGCTCCCACCGGTCATCGCCGCCCGAACACCGACACGGTCACCTCAGAAGCGGAGCGGTGGATCCGGGCTGGGTCGGTTCGACCTCGACATCACCGGGCTGAGAAGCGTCATCGGCGCGTTCACCCCGCAGTTGGTCAACGCTGCCGGTGGTCAACGCTGCCGGCGAACGTGGCGTGGCCGACTTGATCACCCTCCTCGGCGGGCCGCTGCTCCCGTATCGTCGGTCGTATGACGCGTCCGCTGCTGCACCAGCGTTGGCCTGAACTGGCCGAGTCGCTGCCGCACCTCCCGCTGGGCGACGTGCCGACGCCGGTGCGGCCTCTGGCCGGGCTCGGCTGCCAGTCTCCGCTCTGGCTGAAGGACGAGAGCGGCTACGGGCACGGCGGATGGGGCGGCAACAAAGTCCGCAAGCTGGAATGGCTACTACCCGAAGCCCACCGGCGCGGTGCCCGGACGCTCCTCACCGTCGGCGGTCTCGGAACCAACTGGGGCCTGGCAGCGGCACTCTACGCCCCCGAACAGGGCCTCACCGTCGCCCTCGCCCTGATCGACCATCCGGTCGACGGTCACACCCGGGCCCAGCTCCGGCGCCTTCGTGCATCCGGCGCCACCTTGCACTTCCTACACACCAAGACCCGCCTGATCCTCGCCGCCCCCTGGCTCTTCGCACGCCATTCCTCGATGCGAGGCCCCACCCTCCCATACTTCCTCCCGGCCGGCGGATCCTCGCCGCTCGGCACGCTCGGGTACGTCGAAACCGCACTGGAGCTGGCCGCGCAGGTGTCGAACGGGCTGCTGCCCGAGCCCGGCTGGGTCGTGACCGCGGTCGGCTCGGGAGGCACCGCCGCCGGCCTGGCCCTGGGGCTGCGGTTGGCCGGCCTGCGCACCCGCGTCCTCGGGATCGTCGTCAACGACACCCTGCGCCTGGACAGCACAGTGCTCAACGCGCTGGCCCGCAAGTCCGAGGCGCTGCTCCGCAATCGGGGCGCCGCCCTGCCCCCACTCGGCCTCAGCTCGGACGACATCCGCCTCGACCGCGGCTGGCTCGGTCCCGGCTATGCCCACCCAACTGCCGAAGCCACCGCAGCACTCAACCGCGCCGCCTCCGACGCGGGGCTGGCACTCGAACACACCTACACCGCCAAGGCCCTCGCGGCGCTCCTCGACCTCGACGCCTCCGGGCGCTTCGGCGCCGAGCCGGTGCTCTTCCTCAACACCTTCGGCCCCAGATAGAAGGCATCAGACCGACCAACGCCCGCGAGTACGGGGCGCCGGCCGATCCGGCAAGCATCGGTGACGATGCCCCGGCAGGGAACGGATCGCCCAAGGAGTCATCCGAACCGGTTACGTCCCAGGATCACCGCGAGAAGTGGCGATCCAGGCTCTCACCGGCTGCATGTTCACGTGATCATCTCGCCGGTGAACGGCAACGGCAGGCAAGCGCCGGCCCCGCCGCCCCGCCGCCCCGCCGCCGACGCGGCCCCGCACATCAATCGGCACACACCGCGCGGGCCCTCCGACCCCCTCTTCGGATGGAAACCCGTGTCCGCGCCCACCCCGCCGATCACAGGTGATAGGACGTAGTCGAGCTGGAGGTGGTCCGTCATGACCCGCTACTGCGTCGACCCTGCTCGACACGAACTCATCGCCACCTGGGGAACCGGCCAAGGCGACCTTGCCTCACGGATCGCCACCGTCCCGGCCGGCACGGATCTCGCCGCGCTGTCCCGCCTGACTGCGGCCCTTACCCAACTGTCGGCGGCGGTCTGGCGCGCCTACACCCACCCGGCCGGCGCCGCCGACTCATTGGAGGTGAACAGCGAGGGCTGGCGTCGGGAAGAGGAACGCAAGGCGTTCGCCGGGGTCGCCGCAGCCGTGACCACGCCGAACCTTCCCCAGGGCGGCTCGGTGATCGTCGAGTACAGCCCGGTGCTGGAGAACGCGCACCGCGTCGGCCGCGCCCTCATCGCCCTGGACAACCCCGAGTTGACCGAGGCGATTCGCGCCGAGACCACGGTGGAGCTGGCCGCCGTCGAAGGCGCCGAGCTCGGCAACCTCACCGGACGGGCGCAGCAGGCCGTGCTGCTCAGCCGCGAAGGCGCCTCCCCCGTCCAGGTCGCCGCCGCCGACCAACTGCTCCAGGAGAACCCGTTCGGCCCGGCCGCGCTCTACTCCGACATCGACCCCACCGCAGCGGCCGTAGCAGCCGCCCACTGGCTCTACGCCGCAGCCGAAGCCGTCTCGGAGGCGTCCGGGTACGCGCCCACCGAGGTGATCCGGGAGGCGGACAACATCGAGGCACTCCCCCACGCGACACCCACGCTCGTCCTGGAACTCCTTGAGGCCGGTGTGTCCCCCTACGACGCGGTCACCGGGCTCGTGCGCCACGCCATGCGGATCGGGGACGGCGTGCTGCCCGACCCGGCCGCTCTCCGCGAGCAGTTGGAGGAGGCCGAGGAGGTGATCACCGAGTACGCCGACGACGATTCGGAGGAGGCGGACGACGTGCTCACCGGCATCCGCCTCACCCCGCTGGACCCACGACGCCCCGCCCGCGACCTCCTCGAAGACCTCCTCACCGGCATCAACGGCTGCTGGCTCCTCCACCAGGAATACGCCGAGGACGAGGATCGGGACGACGACGAGGAAGAATCGGACGACGAGACAGCCGAACGGCACCAGCACCACAGCCGCGCCCAATTCGCCGCACTCGTCCGCGCCATCGCCGCAGACAACCGCGACCGACTCGTCTGACACCGCATCCACCCGGCAGCCGACGGCGCTCACACCCGGACCAACCGACGCGCCAGCGTCGACTCCACCCCGTGACAAGCAGCTCCGAGCCCACCCGACGGCTCGGCACAACCGCGTCAGCAATCACAGAGCGCGACGGGCTGCGCGTCAGCCATCCAGCCCCTTCGGCAACTCAGCGCGACGACACTCAACCTGACGGCTATCGAGCGGTAGCCCGCCCAGCCAATCGACACCCGCCCCCCGATCGGCCCGATATTACTCAGAGCAATCACCATAGCTCGCAGCCGACCCCAGCCCGAACCACCGCCAGCGCCACGCCCAGACCACCTCACACCCCAGAGCAGTCAACCCATCGCCTGTAGTGACGCTGCGCGCAAGAATCGGACCGCTGGGCATGATCCACAAGGCTGCGAGCCGCTCAACGGAGCCGCAGGTGACTTGAGCACACGTCAAGGGATCAGCCCGGGTCAGAGCATCTCCAGGCCCCTTGGTGGTCGCATGGTGGTCCCGGGGACCGCTCCAGGGCGACTGGTGGGATACAGGCCGTTCCCCAGCTCGATGAAGTGATCGCCATGCGCTCCTCAGCCAAGCGCGGCCGCGTCTACCGCCACTGCGGCTGCCGCTCGCCGACCGCGGATTCGTATCCGGCTACCATCCAGCGCGAGTTGCGGTCGCCCGGCTCGTGGTCGATCCGGATCCGGCCGGTGAGGCAGTCGCTGACGGCGACGCTGGTGTCTCCGCCGTCACAGGAGTGCCGGGACCAGCCCTGGTGTTCGGCGAGGAAGGCCTCGAAGGCCGCGTTGGCGGTGTCCGAGTGGCCCGGCCCGGCGAGGTAGCCGGGGCGCGCCACGACGTGCTGCTCGCCCTGGGCGGTGCTGTGGCCGGGCTGGTCATCGGCCAAGGGCGGGCTCCGGGCATCGTCGGGCCACCGGGTGGGTGCGCAGGGACCCGCGGTGGAGCATCGGGATCCGGGAGGCCCGGCGGGTGTAGCGGCCGGGGTCGGTGACGGTGCGCAGGGTGACCATGGTGACGCTGGTCGGCACGGTGCGGCTGAACTCGGCCGTCCGCCAGGTTGCCTCGTGGCCGCGGGCGCCGGCGGTGAGCGTGTAGGCGAGGTCGCGGGCGTCGCCGTGGCCCTCGGCGGCGCGGTGGATCCGCAGGGTGGCGGTGCCGTCGGGCGCGTCGAGGGTGGGGGTGCAGCACCGGGTGCCGGCGCTCCAGCGGGCGCGGGCTGCCTCCGTGTGGAGGGCCTGGAAGGTGTCGGCGTGGCAGGTGTGGCTCCACAGGTGCTGTTCGCGTTCGGCGTGGGTGGGCTGGCCCGTGCCGTGGGCGAGGCGGCGGGCCGCGGCCATGACCACTTCGGCCGGTGTGGCCGCGTCGAACGTGGCGTGCCAGGCGAGGCCGCTCGGCCGGCCGCGGCCGGAGGCGACGGTCCACCGGGGGTGGGTGCTGTCCTCGGCCCGGTCGAGGATCACGATCCCGGTCGCGCTCTCGTGGCAGGCGACCAGGTTGTTGTCCTCCACGGTCAGCAGCCAGTCGTCTCGCCCCCTGGTGAAGGCGAAGAGCGTGTCGAGGTCCTCGCCGGGGCCGGCGAGGTAGCCCGGGAAGACCGCCATCGGCATGTCGTGGGCGTGGGATGGGTCGGTGTGCGTCATCGGGTGGTGGCTCCATCGGGTGGTGGGGCGGCCCCGGGGTGCTCCGGGGCCGCCGGGCCGGGTTCTGCCGAATCGGCCGGGCAGGCGGTCGAGGCCGTCAGGGGCCTCGGGTGGCTACGCCGGGTCCTGGTCGTCGGCAGCGGTGCGCTTGGCCTCGGCGAGGCGTTCCTCAACTGGTGCAGTGGGGTTTTTGAGCATGGGGAGTATTCCTTCGGCCAGGTTCTGTCCGGGCGGACCACGTGACGCATCACGTTGAGCCGCTGTTCGGGTCGTGGGGCGGGCGGTCTGACCGGCATCAGGCAGATAAAGCGGTGGTCGCCTGCCCGGCCTCCCTGCCACCATCTGGGTGTGACCACGTTGTTCCTGATGGTCGGCCTGCCAGGGGCCGGAAAGACCACGAGGGCTCGGCAGCTCGCCGATGAGCACGGCGCGCTGCGCCTGACACCCGACGACTGGATGATTCCCCTGTTCCGTGAGGCGGAGGCGAACGGGAAGCGCGACGTGTTGGAGGGGCGCATGCTCTGGCTCGCCTTGGAGGCGGTCAGGCTGGGCACCAACGTTGTGGTGGACTACGGCTGTTGGTCCCGTGACGAACGGTCTGCGATCCGGTGGCTGGCGCAGGCCGAGGGCGCGTCCTTCCGCATGCTCTACCTGCCGGTGGACGATGCGACCCAGCGCGCCCGGATCGCCCATCGCTGGGCGACTACCCCCGAGGAGACGTTCCCGATGACCGAGGCCGACATCCAGGATGGCCGGGCGCACTTCGAGGAGCCCGACGCGGCGGAGTTGGGAGGCGGCGAGGTCGCCGGCCCGCCCGCCGGCTGGGCGGGCTGGCGGGAGTGGGCCGCCTGCCGGTGGCCGTCGTTCGCGTGACTGTTCGGCCCGACATGGTTTGGGAAGGGCCCTTTGTGCATGTCCCGTGACGCTCCGAACCCAATGTGGTTCAGGGGATGACGCGACCGACGTCGTTGTCTCGCTGATGGATCTGTTCAATCTCACCCCAGGGTGGCGGACCACCCAAACGCCAGGGGACTTGCTTCGCGTCTGACGCGTGGATCGATCGCCTGGCGGCGGTGACGAACTCCCGTTGTGCAGCGTCGAGTTTCGTATGAATCTGACGAAGCATCGCCATGTCCTTTGGCTCCCCGAACGGGAAGGCACTGAACTCTCCTACGACTGAGGCGAGTTGCTCCGCAGCGATCCCCACATCGGTATCGGCTACCAGGCTGACCGACACCAAGGCGGCCTGCACAACCCGGAAGCCTCGCTCACGGCCGGTGAACGAGGCGAGGAGCAGTTGGCCGCCGCCTGCGGTGTCCTGGCCGAAGCGGCGGCGGCCTGGTCTTGTGGGGCGTGGGGGATCGCGACGTGGAATCCGCGCGCCGTCGCCACGCTCGATGCCCCGCTTCCGGTCGCGCCGGACGTCCTGATGGTCAGATCCGGGCTGCTCGTCGGCCCCGAGGTCCTGGCCACTGGTGAAGTCCTGGTCGGCCGTGGTGGTGCCGGAGGCGACAGCGATCACGCCGGCTCCAGAATCCTAAGCACGTCACCTGCACCCTTGCGGCTGTACCGCGACGAGTCATAGACCCACAAGCAGTCCGACTCGCCGTCGAGAAGCGCCTGTACCGCCTCGTCGAAATCCGGACGCTTGACCCCGGCCTTGTAAGCGGACAGGTTCTCGCGGAAGACGCGGCGGATCGTGTAACCGTGCCGCTTGCCCCAGGCCCGCCCCTGGCTCTCCTGCGACTTCAACGACAGGATGTCTCGCGTGGTGGTTCCCCGGACCACCTGGGACTTCCGAACGAGAAGATCCAGGTACCTCACTCTGCTCGCCATGGCCCCACACTCCGATTAGCGGAGCGCGTCCGCATCCAGAGGTGGACACCTGACTACGCGCTCTGGGGCGGCTACTGCGCCACCATCGCGCAGGCGCTGCGCAGCCGGTACGGCTTCTCCGACGAGGCCTGCGCGTTCTTCGACTTCTTCGCCCAGCCCGCGCCCGAGCTGGAGCAGCAGGCCGCCGACGCCCTGGGCCCGGATCGACTGGACGGGCCGACCCTGGCCGCCGCACACGAGTACGGGCTGCTGCTCCAGGCCTACGAGCACCTGGTCTGGGACATCCTGGGCGTCATCGGCGCCTGAGCCCGGATCGCCCCGGGCCCGCGGGGCCTCAGGCCTGCCAGTGCGGCTTCCCGCTGACCATCCGGCAGTAGATCACCCGGCCGCCGGCCTCGTGGGTGCTCCTGCCCAGGTCCGCGGTGCGGCAGAACTGCCCGGCCTCGTAGCAGTTGCCCGCGGCCGAGCGGATGTCGCACCCGGCGCCGGCCGCCGCCGGAGGCTCCGGGTCGGTCGGCGGCTGGGCGGTGGTCACCTTCGGCTGCGGCGCCTTGGTGGCGGGTGGCTGCGCGGGGGCGCTCGGCTGGGCCGGAGGCGCGACCGGCGGGGGCGTGGCCACCGGCGCCGCGGGGGCCGGCTGGGCCGGCGGGCTGCTGACCGGGGCCGGGGCGGCGGGCGCCGCCGGCGGGGTGGTCACCGCGGTCGTGGTGGTGGCGACGGTCGGTGTGGCCGAGGCCGTGGCACCGCCGTCGGCCGCCGACGGGTCGCACCCGGTCAGTGCCAGACCGACGGTGAGGACGAGTCCGGCGAATCCGGCCAGGCCGGCCCGACGGCGACCGGCTATCCGTGAAGGCATGGGAGGAGAACGCTCCGTTCCGTATGGATGAGTCGTGCGATTCAAGCAGGAACCGCACACGCACCGTCCACCGAACCCCCACTCGTTGGCAGATCGAGACCTTCCGGCCACCGGCCGAGCGCAACGGGCGAAACACGGCAGCCGAAGACAGCAGCCGGACAACCCGGCCGAACGCCGCGGCCGCCCGGCCGGCCCCGCCGATCGACCGTCAGCGCAGCCCCGCCGTCCGGCGCTCGAACACCTCGGGGCGGGCGGTCTCCAGCGCCGTGGAGACCGCGCCGAGGAGCACCGCCTCCTCCCCCAGCAGGCTCGGCGCGAGCGTCGGACGCATCGGGGCGAGCCGGTGCAGGGCCTGCTCCAGCGGTTCCAGGAGCAGGTCGGCGCTGCTGCCGATCCCGCCGCCCAGCACCACCAGGTCCGGGTCCAGGACGGCCGACAGCACGGCCACCGCGTAGGCGAGCCGCTCGGCCTCCCGCTCCACCGCCCGGACCGCCGCGGGCTCCCCGGCCCGGGCCCGCTCGAACACCTGCTTCGCCGTCAGCTGCCGCGCGCCGGACTCCCCGTCCAGCCCGAAGTCCCGGGCGGCACGCACCACGGCGTCCGCGGCGGCGTCCTGCTCGATGGTCGCGCCCGGCTCGCCGGACCGCCCGGGCAGCGGGACCAGGCCGATCTCGCCCAGCGCGCCGTGCGCGCCGAGCAGCAGCTCGCCGTCCTTCACCACGCCCAGCCCGAGGCCGGTGCCGACCAGGAGGTACGCGAACATCCGGCTGCCCCGGCCGGCACCCAGGGTGTACTCGCCGAGCGCCGCCAGGTTGGCGTCGTTGGCCACCGAGACGGCCGTTCCCAGGCCCTCCCCTATCCGGTCGAACAGTCCCGGCCTGCCCCAGCCGGGCAGGCTGCTGGCGTAGCGCACCCCGCGCCGCTGCTCGTCCCACACCCCCGGGGTGCCGATCACCGCGTGCACGATGTCCCCGGCGGCCAGGCCCGCCTCGGCGATCGCCTCGTGCGCGGCGGCGACCACGGCGTGCGCGACGGCGTTCGCCGAGCGGCCCCGGTTGGCGACGTCCCGGCGGGCGATCACCGTCCCGGCCAGGTCGGCCACCGCCACCCGCAGCCGGGCCCGGCCGATGTCCACGCCGAGCACGTGCCCGGCCGTCGGGTCGACCTCGTACAGCACGGCGGTGCGGCCCCGCTCGGGGGCCAGTCGCCCGGCCTCCCGGACCAGGCCCGCCCGCTCCAGCTCGGCCAGGGCGGCCGAGACCGTCGGCTTGGACAGCCCGGTGTCCCGGGCCAGCTGGGCGCGCGAGGAGCCGCCGCCCGTGCGCAGCAGCTCCAGCAGGAGCCACTCGTTGTTGCTGCGCAGCCGCTGCCGGTTCCACGGCACCCCGGGGGCCCCGGCCGCCGGGCGACTGGTCGGCTGGTGGGGGCTCATCGGGTTCCTCCGGTCTGGGTCTTCGGGCGCGGGCCGGGGCGGTACGGCCGGGTCGGTACCGCCGGGTGGGCCCGGCCCGGCCCGCGGCGTCCGGGGTCGGGCGCCGCCGCCCAAGTATGACCGGAGATCATCCGGCGTTCGCCTGCCGTATCCGTACGGCGGCGCGGATGTCCGCGCGGTCGGCCCCGCAGCCGTCCGAGCGTTCCGTTACAGCACCGTCTCCGGCCGGTCAACGTTTCACCCACCTGTGGGCGTGCCGCGCGCGGGCGCGTGATCATGGGCGTATGCACTTCCGGCACGGCAACCGAGCAGAGGGTCCGCGGCCCGCGACACCGGACACCCGGTCCCTGGCGGCGACCGCGGCGGCCCTCGCCGCCCGGCTCGGCGCGATCACCGGCGGTGACAGCGGCGGCGACGATCCGGAGCGGCTCCGCGAGGTCCTGGCCGCCGCCCCCGTCGGCGTCGCGCTGCTCGACGAGCGCCTGCGCTGGCAGTACCTGAACGCGGCGTTCACCACCGCCACCGGGCTGCGCCGCGCGGACCTGCTCGGCCGGGCCGCCGGGACCACCGCCTTCGCCGGGGCCCTCGGCATCCTGCGCCGGGTGCTCGCCGACGGCCTCGCCCGCGAGCACGCCACCGGAGGCCCGGACGGTGCGGGCGCCCCCGTGCCGCCCGGCCTGCGGGTGCGCTACCGGGCACTGCGACGCTCCGGGCGGACCACCGGAGTGGTCGTCGTCGTCCTGGACGACCCCGACCCCGCCCGCGACCAACTGCGCGAGCTGGAACGGGCCAGGGCCCGGCTCGCTCTGCTGGACGCCGCCACCGAACGGATCGGCACCACCCTCGACATCGCCACCACCGGCGCGGAGCTCGCCGCGTTCGCCGTGCCCCGGCTCGCCGAACTCGCCGTCGTGGACCTGCTGCCGCCCGAGGCCGAACCCGCCCGGGCCGGCCACGGCACGCCCCAGCGGCTGCGCCGCGCCGGCGCCCGGTCCGTGCCCGCGCTGGCCGCCGCCCTCGCCGAGCTGCCCCGGTCCGGAGAATCGATCCGCCACCGGGAGGGCTCGGCCGCCGCCCGCAGCCTGGCCGGCGGTGTCGCCGTGCTCACCGAGCCCGGCCCCGAGGACAGCTGTCCGGCGGGGACGGCCTCGCTGCTGGTCCTGCCGCTGGCCGCCCGGGGCCGCCTGATCGGGCTGCTCACCCTCGGCCGCACCGCCGCCGGCCCGGCCTTCACCCCCGACGAGGCCGCCCTGCTCGGCGACCTCGCCGCCCGCGCCGCCACCGCCCTCGACAACGCCCGGCGCTTCGCCCGCTCCCAGGACATCGCCCTCGAACTCCAGCGGGCGCTGCTGAGCGAACCCGGCAACCCGCACCAGAACCTCGTCCTCGCCTCCCGCTACCTGCCCTCCGGGAGCGCCTCGGTGGTCGGCGGCGACTGGTTCGAGACGGTCCGACTGCCGTTCGGGCGCACCCTGCTCGCCATGGGCGACGTCATGGGGCACGGCGTCGAGGCCGCCGTCGACATGAGCCACTACCGCTCGGCACTGCGCGACCTCGCCGGAATGGACCTGCCCCCGCACCGGATCCTGCGTCAGCTCGACAACATCATCTCCGCCGACGACTCCGCCCGCCCGGCCACCTGCCTACTGGCCCTCGCCGACCCGGGCCGCGGCCGCTGGACCCTCTCCAGCGCGGGCCACCTGCCGCCCGCCCTGATCACCCCCGGCCAGCCGACCGAGCTGCTGCGCGTCCCCACCGGCCCGCCGCTCGGCACCGGTCTCGGCGGCTACGAGCAGACCGCCCACCCGCTCCTGCCGGAGCAGGCCCTGCTGCTCTACACCGACGGCCTGGTCGAGCGCCGGGGCGAGGACATCGACGTCTCGCTGGAGCGGCTCGCGGCGCTGCGGCTGCCCGCCGCCGGAGACCTCGACGGCCTGCTCGACGCCGTCCTGCGCTCCCTCGCCCCGCCGCCGGCCCCGGCCGCCGAGGACGACATCGCGCTCCTGGTGGCCCGGCCCCGGCAGCGCTGACGGGCCGCGGGGCGGCCCCACCTCCACCGCGCTCCGGCCCCGGGCGGCGCCCCGGACGTCGAGCACGGGGCCCGGGCCGGGCCGCACTCACCCGCGCCGGCGGCCGCAGCGCTCGGGCTCACACCTTCGCCAGCGCCCGCGCGACGTCCGCCCAGATGTCCTCCGGGTGCTCGATGCCCACCGACAGCCGCACCGTCCCCGGCCCGATGCCCACCGCCGCCAGTTCCTCGTCCGACAGCTGCCGGTGGGAGGTGCTGGCCGGGTGGAGCACCAGGGTGTGCACGTCGCCCAGGGACGGTGCCAGCGAGGCGAGCCGGACGGACTCGGTGAACCTGCCGGCCGCCTTCCGGCCCCCGGCCAGGTCGAAGGCCAGGACGCCGCCGTGGCCGTCGGGCAGCAGCCGGCGGGCGAGGTCGTGGTCGGGGTGGGTGGGCAGGCCCGGGTAGTGGACGGCGGTGACCGCGGGGTGGGCGGCGAGCCGGCCGGCCAGGTCGAGCGCGGTCTCGCACTGGCGGCGGACCCGCAGGGCGAGGGTCTGCATGCCGCGCAGGGTCAGCCAGGCGGCGAACGGGTCGGCGGAGGCGCCGAGTTCGAGCGAGCGCCGCCAGACCCGCCGGTGCAGCTCCGGGTCGGCGAAGACGGCGACCCCGCCGAGCACGTCCGAGTGCCCGCCCAGGTACTTGGTCACGGAGTGGATCACGATGTCCGCGCCGTGCTCGATCGGGCGGCACAGCAGCGGGGTCGCGAAGGTGTTGTCCACCACGCTCACCACCCCGGCGTGCCGGGCGACGGCGATCAGCCCGGGCAGGTCGGTGACCCGGGTGGTGGGGTTGGAGACGGTCTCCAGGAGCAGCACCCGGGTGCGGGGCCGCAGCGCGGCCGCCACCCCGGCGGGGTCGTCGCCGCTCACGTGGTCGACCTCGACGCCCCAGCGCTCGGTGAGGTCGGTCAGCGCGCCGACGGTGCCGCCGTACAGGCTGCGCTGGGCGATCACGTGGTCGCCGGCGCGCAGCAGGGAGAGCAGCGCGGTGTTGATCGCACCCATGCCGGAGGCGGTGGCGAGGGCTCCGGTGCCGCCCTCCAGTCCGGCGACGGCCTGCTCCAGCGAGCGGACGGTGGGGTTGCCGAAGCGGTTGTAGAGGAAGGCGCCGTCCGGTCCGTCGTGGGCCCCGGCGAGTGCGTCGCCGGTGTCGAAGGCGAACAGGTGGCCCTGGTGCAGCGGGACGCCGAGCGGACGGCTGCCGGTGACCTCGGCGAGCGGCGGGTGGACGACCCGGCTCTCGGGGCGCAGCCCTTCGGGGCTCTCGTGGGTGTGGAAGTCGCTCATGGCGCCCATCCTCGGGCGGCCCCGGCACCCCGGCCAGGGCCAATCGGCGTCAAGTGGCCCGCCCCGGGCGGTCGTTCCGGCTCCACCGCCCGGCGGGCGGCGGCGAACGCCCGGGTCGCGGCCGTGCGCGCTGCACGGTGTACTCGGCCGGTAAGCGGCCGGTGCACGACCGGTGCACGACCGACGGTGGCGGTGCGCGGCTACTTGCGGCGGCTGAAGATCCGCTTGGCGGCGTAGACGATCCCGACGATCAGCAGGATGACGAGCAGGATCAGCAGGATGACCACGACCAGCAGGAACTTGCCCAGTTTGGCGAAGAAGCCCTTTTTCTTCTTCTTCTCCTCCTTGGCCGCGAGGTGCGCGACGTCGGCGGCGGAGGAGGTGGCGGAGGTGGCGGCGACCGCGGAGGCGGCGCGCGCCTCCGTGCCGATCTGCGCGCCGCCGTCCGCGGCGGCGGCACCCCCGGGGGCCCCCGGATGCGCGGCGGCGGCCGCGACGGTTCGGGGTGCGGCGACCGCCGCCGCGCCCGAGGCCGCGGCGGTGAGGCCGGCGGCGGCCAGCAGGGCCACCAGGGCGCCGGCTATCGAACGTGCTATCCGATCAGTCATCGTGCTCCTCGTACGGGTCCGGAGCAGCGCGGAACAGCCGCTCTGACCAATTTCTCATGGTCTGACCAGCTGGTTTTCCCATCCGCGCCTAGTATGCTCCACTGAAGTTCTACAGCGGTGTAAAAGTTTAGCGACGGGTCACGCCCGGATCGGCTCCGGCCCCGGGCCACGCGAACCCGCCGCTTTCGACGGGGGCTCGCGTGGCAACTGTGGAGGATGACGACGTGTCTGGCCGAAAGGGTTCCCCCGAAGCCGAGAATTCGCCGCACCGGGCGGGCGGACGCCGGGCCACCGGCCGGAGAACCGGCCAGAAGAACGACCGGAACCCGGACAGTGCGAGCATATCGGACGGCCGTTCAGCGGCCCGGGCGCGCAAGAAGCCCAAGCGCAGCACCAAGGAGAAGGTGCTCTGGGCGACCGCCGGCTGCACCGCGCTCGCCGTCCTCGGCGGCGCCGGCCTCTACTACCGGCTGAACAGCAACATCAACACCTTCGACGGCGACGCCCTCAGCAAGGACCGCCCGGAGGCCGCGACCCCGGACGCCCAGGGCCGCACCCCGGTCAACGTGCTGATGATCGGCTCGGACAGCCGCGGCAACGGCAACAGCGACCTGGGCGGCGGCGGGGACGGCGGCGCCCGCTCGGACACGGCGATCCTGCTGCACGTCTACGCCGACCACAAGCACGCCGTCGGCATCTCCATCCCCCGCGACTCCCTGGTCACCATTCCGTCGTGCAAGCTCCCCAACGGCAAGTGGACCAAGGAGCAGACCAATGTCATGTTCAACAGCGCCTTCTCGGTCGGCGACAGCGACCAGGGCAACCCGGCCTGCACCCAGAACGCCGTCGAGAAGCTGACCAACCTGCGCGTCGACCACACCATCGTGGTCGACTTCAACGGCTTCGCCGCGATGACCAAGGCGGTCGGCGGCGTCGAGGTCTGCCTGCCGAACGACATCCACGAGGGGGACCTCAACCCCAACCTCGGCCACAAGGGGAAGCTGCTCTTCCCCAAGGGCAAACAGAAGGTCGAGGGCCAGGCCGCGCTGGACTACGTCCGGGTCCGACACGGCATCGGCGACGGCTCCGACATCGGCCGCACCAAGCGCCAGCAGGCCTTCATGTCCTCCCTCATCAAGGAGGTCAAGTCCCGCGGCATGGACCCGACCACGCTGCTGCCGCTGGCCGACGCGGCCACCAGGTCACTGACCGTCGACCCCGGCCTCGGCTCGGCCGCCAAGCTGCTCTCCTTCGCCATGGAACTCAAGGACGTGAACCTGCACGACATCAAGTTCCTCACCGTGCCCTGGCGCTACGAGGGCCCCCGGGTCGCCCTGGTGCACCCCGACGTGGACCAGCTGTGGGCCGCGCTCAAGGCCGACCGCACCATCGACGGCCAGGACGCGAGCGCCCCGGCCGACGCCGCCACCCCCTCCGCCCCACCCGCCGCCGAGGCCGCGCCCGCGCCGACCCCGGCCCCGGACGCCAAGGCCGCCGAGGTGAAGGTCTCCGTGCTCAACAGCACCGGCGAGTCCGGGCTCGGCGGCCGGGCCGCGGAGACCGTCAAGGGCGCCGGCTACACCGTCGCCGGCGTCGGCAACGCGGTCGGCAAGCCGCGCAGCACCACCGTCGTCGAGTACGGCACCGGCGAGCGCACCGCCGCCGAGGCGGTCGCCAAGCTGTTCCCCGGCTCGACCGTGCAGCCCGGCGGCCGGGGCGTCAGCGTCGTCCTCGGCCACGACTTCGCCGCCGCCAACCCCGCCGGCCCCGCCACCGCGGCCCCCGGCGGCGCCCCCACCGCCCCGGCCCCGCTGCCCACCAGCGTCAGCGGCGCCGCCCGCTCGGCCGACGACGATCCCTGCGCCAACCTCTCGTACGGCTGAGCCGGTCCGTCCCGCGCACACGACGGCGGGGCGCCTCCGGCCCGTCGCTCCGGGGGCGCCCCGCCGCCCTGCGGACGAGGTGTCAGCGTCTCGTCCCGCAGGACGGACAGAACGCGGCGCCGTCCGGGACGTCCTTGTGGCAGCTCGGGCACTGGACGGGCTGCGCCAGTCGGAAGCCGCAGCCGGGGCAGAACGGCGTGCCGTGGGTCTCGGTGTGGCACTGCGGGCAGACCAGCTGACGCGGCGCGTTGACGTCGAACTCGGCCCCGGACTGCTGACCGGACTTGTACGCGCGCTCGGTGACCGTGTCGTTGAGGCCGCGGTGCTGCGCCGCCACCGCCTCGGCCGCGGTGTCCGGGGCACAGGTGTGGCACAGACCCTGGGCCGGGTCGAAGCAGCGGCCGCAGACGTAATGGGTGCACCGGGCGCACCGGTTGAAATGGGACTGGGCGTTGGTGATGGCCCGTTGGAAGGCCGCGTCCCGCGAGGTGCCCCAGGTCTGGCCGGCCAGACCGTCGGCGGCGTTGCTGATGGTGTTGGCGTTGCCGCCGATGAGGTTCCAGGCCGCGCTGACGCCCTTGCCTATCCAGCCCGCCATCTGACCGGTCCGGAACGGCTCGAACGCCGAACGCCAGGTGTCCGAGCAGCGGTAGCAGGAGAACTCGAACTGGAAGCCCGCGCCGGTGCCGTGCTGCTCGCACAGGTCGCGGTAGTTGCTGCTGAAGTAAATCTCCGAAGTCACGTCGTCCCCGGTCGCTAAGTGGCCTGTCGGCGGTCGATCCCAGGGACGACGGGGCCCGCCGAACGGTTCCACCGGAATGTCCGACCGGCCTGCTCAGAGCCCGGACACCGGCAGCAGCAGCACCCGCGCCGGGTCGAACGGCTGCCAGAGCGCGGGCTGTCCGCCGCGGCCGATGCGCAGCCGGCACCAGCGCTGCCCGGCCGCGTCCTGCCACCACGCGCTGATCCGGCCGAGCGCCCAGCCACCGTCCCCGAGGTCCACCTCGACCGGCTGGTAGACCCAGCGGACGTCCCGGGCCGCCGTTTCCGGTCCTGCCTGATCCGTTCCCGCCGGTTCCGGCCCCGCCGGACCTCCGGCGTCCCCGGGGCTGCACTGATTCTCCATCACGGCTCCGCCTCCCGACCCGGACCCGGCCGGCGGGCGCCCCGCTCGGGGCGGCCGGCGGCCGGGCGTTCAGCTCACCTCCTGAACTCTACAGGCGTGTAGATGTCGGTGGGAGGAGTTCCGTCGAAGCCGATCGAAGCCGGTCGACCGGGTTCCGGGAAGGCGAGCCGGCCTCAGCGGTCCTTCCGCGCCGAGCGCCGCCGCTGCCACAGGGCGAGCGGCACCATGCCGGCCAGTGCGGCGGCCTCCGGCGCCGGCGGCGTCTCGAACGGCGCGCCGGCCGTGCCCGCCGCCCCGGCCGGCACCTTGTCGAAGGTGTCCGGGACCGGCAGCGTGGACCAGTCGGACAACGGCCAGGCGACCACGAAGGCCCGGCCGACCACGTTGTCCACCGGCACGAAGCCGTCGCCGGTCTCGTTGTGGTGCCACCGGGAGTCCCGCGAGTTGTTGCGGTGGTCGCCCATCACCCACAGCTTGTCCTTGGGCACGGTGACGGTGCCGACCGGGTCGTTGTCGCAGGGCGTCGCACCCGGGAACAGGTACGGCTCGTCCAGCGCCACGCCGTTCACCCTCAGCGGCGAGCCCGCCTCGCACTCGACGGTGTCACCGCCGACCGCGATCACCCGCTTGATCAGGTCCTTCTCGTCCGCCGAGGGCATCAGGCCGACGGTGCTGAGCGCCTTCTGGACGGTCCCCATCACGGAGTCGCCCGAGACCGTCGGCGTGCCCTCCAGCCAGCCGCCCGGATCGCGGAACACCACCACCTCGCCGCGCTCGGGCTTGGCACCGAACCACGGGGTGAACTTGTCGACCAGCACCCGGTCGCCGATCGCGAGGGTCTGCTCCATCGAACCGGAGGGGATGGAGAAGGCCTGTACGAAGAAGGTCTTGATGCCGAGCGAGAGCAGCAGCGCGACCACCAGCAGGATCGGCAGCTCCTGCCAGAACGGGCGCTTCTTCCGGGGGCGCTCGGCCTCCTCGTCGGCCGCCCCGGGAGCACCCGCGCTCCCGGGTGCGCCGATCCCGCCGGGAGCACCGGCGCCCGCGTCCGCACCCTCCGCCACCGCGCTGCCCGTCCCCGGCTCCGGCCGGCCGTCCCCGGCCTCCGCACGCTCCCCGGCTCCGCCGCTCTCGCCGGACTCCGCGCTCTGCTGCACAGTCATTTCCTCGGCCCCTCCCGATGGCCTGGCGGGAGCCGGTAGGAAGACCCCCTGTCAGGAACGAACCTACCGAACAGAGGTTCCCGGGCGCGCCCTGACGTGGATGCGCTCCCCCTGCGGCCCGAACAGGCTGAGGAACTCCACCGGCTGCTGCCCCGCGTTGCCGAAGGCGTGCGGGGTGCGGGTGTCGAACTCGGCGGCCTCACCGGCCGTCAGCACCAGGTCGTGGGTGCCGAGGACCAGCCGCAGCCGTCCGGACAGCACGTACAGCCACTCGTACCCCTCGTGGACCTTCAGCTCCAGCTCGGGTCCGGCGTTCCGGCCCGGCGGCACGATGTGCTTGTACGCGTGCAGGCCGCCCAGGTGGCGGGTGAGCGGGACGATGGTCTGGCCGTTCCTGGTCACCGGGCGCGGGTGGATCCGCGGGTCGCCGGTGGCCGGAGCGCCGACCAGTTCGTCCAGCGGCACCCGGTACTCCCGGGCCAGCGGCAGCAGCAGCTCCAGCGTCGGCTTGCGCTGCCCGGACTCCAGCCGGGACAGCGTGCTGAGCGAGATGCCGGTGACGGCGGCCAGTTTGGCGAGCGTGGTGCCGCGCTCCCGCCGCAGCGCCCGCAGCCGCGGGCCCACCGTGGTGAGGACGTTCTCGAAGTCTTCGTCGGCCATGCCTGCTATTTGCCGGTACGGCAATGCCCCTTGTCAATCCGGCACACGGGTGAGGCCCCGCCGCCACCCCTGCGGGTCACACCCCGGGCGCTCGCCCGCGGCTCCGGCCTATCCTCCCGCCATGCGCATCCTCCTCACCCGGGACAGCGTCGCGGCCGGCGACGACGCCGACGCCCCGCACGCCGAGACCCTCACCCTCCCCGACCACCTGGACACCCCGGCGGCGCTCACCGCCCTCGGCCTCCCCCGGCCCCGGCTCCCGCTGATCGACGGCGGCCGCGCCACCTGGGTGGTCCGCGCCGCCGACGGCACCCCGCTGGCCGTCCTCGCACAGCAGTGGCCGCAGCCCCACCCGCTCCCGGCCGGCGCCGGCCCGCTCGACCGCCTGGCCGGAACGGACGGCACCGTCCGGCTGCACGTCGAGTACCGGCGCCAACTGGATCCGGAGGCCGAGTACGAGCGACTGCTGCCCGGCTGATGTCTAGGGTGTGCCGTGGGCCCAGAGGAAGAAGCCGTGCACGTGCACCCACCGCGCGATCGGGTCGAACCAGTCCGTGAAGGCGAACAGCAGCATGCTCACCGCCCCGCCCAGCAGCAACCCCATCACCACGGCCGCCGTCATCATCCCCGCGATCGCCCGCATCCGGACCCCCTCCCCGCTCCCGGGGAAGGGTCCCCCTCCGATCCCGCGTCGGCACCGAACGTCCTTGGAACGAGGCCGAGTTGTCACCGTCCGGTGAGGAAAGCGGAGTGCGGGGTCCACGCACAGAAGCGGCCCCGGGCCCCGGGGGCGCGGGGCCCGGGTCAGCGGGGCCCGGGTCAGCGGGGCCCGGGTCAGCGGGGCCCGGGGCTCCGGCCTACAGCCAGTCCCGCTTCTTGAACACCAGGTACAACCCGGTGCACACCAGCGCCATCAGCCCGATCGCGAACGGGTAGCCGAAGACCCACTTGAGCTCCGGCATCGTCTCGAAGTTCATCCCGTACACCGTGCCGATCAGTGTCGGCGCGAAGAGGATGGCCGCCCAGGAGGAGATCTTCTTGATCTCGTCGTTCTGCGCGTGCCCCGCCTCGGCGAGCTGCTTCATCTCCTCGTTCTGCCGCTGCGAGACCAGTGTCGCGTTGACGGTCAGGATGTTCTGGAGCATCTGCCGGAAGCCGTCCACCCGCTCGGCGGCGTAGGTGGCGTGGTCGGCGACGTCGCGCAGGTAGCGCTGGAGCTCGTCGTCGGTGCCGTACTTGCCGAAGCCCGCCTCCAGGCTCTTCATGATCTCCAGCAGCGGGCGGGTGGCCCGCTGGAACTCGATCACCTCGCGGGAGAGCTCGTAGATGCGGCGGGAGACCTGCGGGTCGCCGCCGAACACCTCGGTCTCGATCTCGTCGATGTCGTGCTGGAGGCCGGCGATCACCGGCGCGTAGCCGTCGACCACGGCGTCCAGCACCGCGTACAGCACCGCTTCCGGGCCGAGCGCCAGCAGCTCCGGGTCGGCCTCCAGCCGGCGCCGCACCGCCGACAGGTCCGGGGCCTGGGAGTGCCGGACGGTGAGCACGAAGTCGGGACCGACGAAGAGGTGGATCTCGCCGAAGTCGACCTCCTCCGCCTCGTCCAGGTAGCGGGCGGCGCGCAGCACCACGAACAGGGTGTCGCCGTAGCGCTCCAGCTTCGGCCGCTGATGGGCGACGATGGCGTCCTCGACGGCCAGCTCGTGCAGGCCGAACCGGTCGGCGGCCTCCAGCAGTTGCGCCTCGGCGGGGCGGAAGAGGCCGATCCAGGCCATCGTGCCGGGCCGGTCGGGCAGCGTGCGGTAGATGTCGGCGAGGTCGGTGGGCGCCTCCGTCCGGCGGCCGTCCCGGTAGACGGCCGCGTCCACCACGGAGCGTTCCAGCGTCACCGGCTCGACGGGCTGGTCGGGCCGGGGGTCCATCGAGTGCTCGGGCGCGGGCTGGGTGTCCGTGGGCCGGACGACGGAACGGGAGAACGGACGCTTGCTCGCGCGCACGGCGCGCACACGCCAGTCGGACATGGCGGAACCTCCACGGTGGATGCCCGGCCGCCGCAAGGGGACACGGCGGACCGGAGGCGCCCGGCCGGCCGCCACGCGCACGGCGCGACCGGCGGCGCCTCGCCGGGAGGACGAGGTCAGTGCCGCGCGGGAGCCGTACGGGAGGAGGTGTGCCGGGGGCCGCGAGTGGTGCGGGACAACCGGGGGCGGGGCCGACTTCGACCCGTACTACTGCACTCCACGGCCCTCACCTCCTCGCCTCCGCGCGCCTGCGCACCAGGAGGGGCGCCAGCACAATCCCGTCGAGTCTAGTACCCGCACGACCCGGGCCCCGACCGGGGTTACGGCCGAGGCCCCGGCCGGGGCTCCGGCCGGGGCCCGCCGTGGCCTGCGCCCCCGGACCGTGTCCGCCGCCCGCGCCTGCCACCCCCGCGCACGCCCCACGCACGCCCCACGGACCGTCCGGTGCCGCCGTGCGCCGTCAACGGCCCCACTGGGCAGGGCTGTTCGTCGGCAGCGAAGTGATCACGGGGAGGCGAGCACGCCACTACGCTACGTGTCATGACTTCTTCGGAGAGGGCCCCGGGGCGGGGTACGGCAGTGGTGATCGGCGGCGGGCTCGCGGGAATGGCGGCCGCGTGGGCGCTGCGCGGGTTCGCCGAGCGGATCGTGGTGGTGGAGCGGGACCGGTACCCGGCGGGGGCGGAGTTCCGGGCGGGGGTGCCGCAGGGCCGGCACGCGCACCTGGTGCTGGAGGCCGGGCACCGGCTGCTGGAGGAGATGATGCCCGGCATCAAACAGGAGCTGGCGGCCGCGGGCGCGCAGCGGGTGGCCGCCTCGGACGTCAAGTGGCTCTGCTCCGCCGGGTGGCTGGCCGAGTACCCCGCGCAGGTGGGCTTCCTCTCCTGCACCCGGTCGCTGCTGGACTCGTTCGTGCTGGACCGGGTCCGCGCCCATCCCGCGATCGAGTTCCTGGAGGGCACGGACGCGATCGGACTGCTCGGCACGGCGACCACGGTGACCGGGGTGAAGGTCCGCGAGCGCGGTCAGGAGCGCAGCGAAGTCCGGGAGATACCCGCCGAGTTGGTGGTGGACGCGACGGGCCGGTCGACCTCGGTGCCGAAGTGGCTCGCCGAGCTGGGCTGCCCGCCGGTGCCCGAGGAGCGGGTGGACGCGGGCGTCGCGTACGTCTCCCGGATGTTCCACCGCCCGGACGGGTCCGAGACCGTCGGCCGGGCGGCCTACCTCCAGACCAAGGCGCCGGACGCGCAGCGCATGGGCGTGCTGCTGCCGGTCGAGGGCGACCGCTGGATCGTCAGCCTCGCCGGGATGCGCGGCGCCGAGCCGGCGGCCGGCGAGGAGGGCTTCACCGAACACCTGCGTTTGCTGCGCGACCCGCTCCTGCACGAGATGCTGCGGGACGCCGAACCCGCGGGCGAGGTCCGCGGCTTCCACCCCGGCCCGGGCGTGCGCCGACACTACGAGCGCAGCTGCCCGGACGGGCTGGTGGTGGTCGGCGACGCCGCGAGCACCTTCAACCCGGTGTACGGGCAGGGCGTCACCGTCGCACTGTTCTGCGCCCGGGAGCTCCGCCGCACCGCGAAGCGCCACGGCGGCATCGGACACTCCACCGCCCGGGCCGCACGGCGCGCCGTCGCCGTGGCGTCCAAGATCCCCTGGGTGATCTCCTGCGCCGAGGACGCCCGTTTCCCCGCCACCACCGGCGCGCCCTCCGGCGCCCTGATCGGGCTCCAGCACAGCTTCTTCGACAAGGTGCTGGCGGCCAGCACCTCGGACACGGCGGTCACCGCGGTGTTCCACGAGGTGATGTCGCTGGTGGCGCCACCGTTGGCGCTGTTCCGGCCGTCGGTGCTCGCGGCGGTCCTGCGGGCCTGAAGCGGAGCCGGGGCGTTCCGGGCACCGGCGGGGCGCTCCGGGCACCGGCGGGGCGCTCCGGGCACCGGCGGGGCGCTCCGGGCACCGGCGGGATGCTCCCGGCGCTACTCGCCGAGGTGCGCGGCGACGTACGGCAGCGCCACCTGTTCCAGGCCGCGCCGGCCGAAGGCGGGGTGGACGTTGACCTCGAAGACCACGCCGCCGCTCTCGGCGGCGAGGTCCACCCCGGCGAGGTCGAGGCCCGTGGAGGCGGCTGCCGCGATGGCCGACTCCGCGAGTCCGTCCGGCAGTTCGGTGTAGTCGAGCAGCGTGGAGACGGCCCCCCGGCTCTCGTTGCAGGGCGCGTCCGGGTCCGCCTGGACGTGCTCGACGACCCGGACCACGCGCCCCCGCAGCACCACCACCCGGTACTGGTGGCGGCGCCCGTCCGGGAGGACGTTCCGGGCGTCGCGGGCGATCAACCAGTCCGCGCCCGCCCGGGCGTAGTGCCGCGCGGCGGCGTCGAGCTGCGCGCGGGTGGTGAGGTGGAAGACGTCGTCGCCGCCCATCCCGATGCAGGGCCTGGCCCAGACGTCGCCGCCGAGGGCCGCGAAGGCGTCGGCGGCGGCCTCCGGGCTCGGCCCGGAGAGCGCGATGCTGGGCATGTGCGGCACGCCGTCCCGGACGAAGCTCGCGACCGTGGCGTCCTTCTCGGTGGCCGCCCGCCACGCCTCGGCGTCGGTGCCGAGCGAGCGGGCGCCGAAGCCGCGCAGCCGCCGTTGGCAGCCCTCGAACGCGCGGCGCCGGTGCGGCGGGATCTCGTAGACGATCACCGTGTCGGCGGTCACCGCCCGGCCGCCCGCCTCCAGCCGGATTCCGCCCGCGTCGTCGGCCTCGATCAGACCGCTGCCGCCGGTCATGAAGTGCCGGGCGTCCAGCTGGACGGGCTCCCGGCCGGTCAGCGTCCGCGCGGCGGCGGCGAGCACCTGCCGGCTGCCTTCGGTCGAGCTGTGGTCGGTCAGGAGTACGAGATCGCGTCGGCCCATGCGGACATGCAAGCGATTGCGCCGCGACCATGACAAGGAGGCCCCGCGCGCCATCCGCCTCCGGCATGGCCGAAACCGCACCGCCCCGGACGGACGGAGTGGCACCCGGGGCCCCGCCGCGGCCGACCACGCCGCGCCGACCGGTTAATTCGGATGCGTCCGGTCCACCCCTCCCGCTACCGTGGCCCCATGTCAACGCCCCGAATTTCCTAGCCGACGGACCGCTTCCACGCCACCCGTCTGTTCGCTAGCCTTTTCGGAGCGTTATCCCGTGATCACCACCCGTGGTGTCGACGTGCGCGTCGCCGCCCGTCTCCTGCTGTCCGACGTCACCCTGCACATCGCCCCCGGCGACCGGATCGGCCTGGTCGGCCGCAACGGTGCCGGCAAGACCACGCTGCTCGCCACCCTGGCCGGGCAGCTGGCACCCGCCGCCGGCAGCGTCACCCGAACCGGAGCCGTCGGCTATCTCCCGCAGGACTCCCGCGCCGCCGACCCGTCGGTCACCGTCACCGACCGCATCCTGTCCGCCCGCGGCCTGGACACCGCCGTCCGCACGCTGCGCGCCGCCGAGGCGGCGATGGCCCGCGCCGGGTCGCCGGACGAGGAACGCCGGGCGATGGACGCGTACGTCCGGGCCGAGGCCGGGTTCCAGTCCCGCGGCGGCTACGCCGCCGAGGCCGAGGCGGCCCGGGTCGCGGCCGGGCTCGGCCTGCCCACCCACCTGATGGGCTCGCCCGTCGGCACGCTCTCCGGCGGCCAGCGCCGCCGGGTCGAGCTGGCCCGCATCCTGTTCGCCGACCACGGCACCCTGCTGCTGGACGAGCCGACCAACCACCTGGACGCCGACTCCGTCGCCTGGCTGCGCGGCTTCCTCGCCGCCCACCAGGGCGGGCTGGTACTGATCAGCCACGACCTGCGCCTGCTCGCGGAGACCGTCAACCGGGTCTTCCACCTGGACCCGCAGCGCGCCACGATCGACGTCCACAACACCGGCTGGGAGACCTATCTGACCCAGCGCGCCGCCGACGAGCGCCGTCGCACCCGGGAGCGGGCCAACGCCGAACGCAAGGCCGCCTCCCTGCACGCGCAGGCCGACCGGATGCGGGCCAACGTCGCCACCGCGACCACCGCCCGCAGCATGGCCCGCCGGGCCGACCGGATGCTCGCCGAACTCGAACCCGTCCGGCAGGCCGAGCGCACCGCCCGGATCCGGCTGCCCGAGCCCGCCCCGTGCGGCCGGACGCCGCTCGGGGCGATCGGCCTCGCCAAGTCCTACGGCGGCCGGCCGGTGCTGCCCGGACTGGACCTGGCCGTGGACCGCGGCAGCCGGCTGGTCGTGCTCGGCCTGAACGGGGCCGGAAAGACCACCCTGTTGCGCATCCTGGCCGGCCGGGAGACACCGGACTCCGGCCGCGTCGTCCCCGGCTCCGGTCTGCGACTCGGCTACTTCGCCCAGGAGCACGACACCCTCGACCCGGCACTCAGCGTGCGCGACAACCTCGCCGCGGCCGCACCCGGCCTCACCGACGGCGAACTGCGGCACGTGCTCGGCGCGTTCCTCTTCCGGGGAGACGACGCCGACAAGCCGGCCAGGGTGCTGTCCGGCGGTGAGAAGACCCGGCTCGCCCTGGCCGGCCTGGTGCACTCCGGCGCCAACGTCCTGCTGCTGGACGAGCCAACCAACAACCTCGACCCGGCCTCCCGCACGGAGGTCCTGACGGCGGTGGGCAGCTACCCGGGCGCGATCGTGATGGTCACCCACGACCCCGGCGCCATCGAGGCCCTCCGGCCCGACCGCGTGCTGCTCCTGCCGGACGGCGACGAGGACCTCTGGCACGACGCGTACCTGGACCTGGTCGCACCGTGCTGAGCTCCGG